>JAITBA010000154.1 GCA_031283835.1 Oscillospiraceae bacterium | reverse complement strand
CGAGGGCGTCAAAGAGTGAGGCCGCCACGCTGTGGCGGTTGGCGTAGCCGTCGGCCCGGCCCAGGATGATGCAGTTGACCGTGATGAGCGGCAGATAGATGCCCAGGCTTTTGTCGACCGCGGGCACATAGGCCTTCACCAGCAGTTGCACCACCGTCACCAGCCCCGCGATGATGGTGATATATGCCGGGATGCGCACTTTGTTGGGGATTGCCTTGCGCAAGGCGGAAATGAGCACATTGGAAAGCAGCAGCACAATGGTGGCCGCCACGCCCATGCCCAGCCCGCCCAGCACCCCCGTGCTAATGGCAAGGGTTGGGCAGGTGCCCAGCACCAGCCGCAGCACCGGGTTTTCGCGCAGGAAGCCCTTGGTAAGTTCGGGCAAAAGCTTTTCTTTTGCAAGGCTCATTGCACATCCTCCTCATATATCGCCAGCGCCGCGTTCACCGCGTGCATTACGCCTTTGGAGGAATACGTCGCGCTGGCAACGCTGTCTATGGATTCGATTTTGGTTTGGCCGGCAAATTGCGCCAGCCATTTGGGTTCTTGCACCTTTTGGCCCAGGCCCGGGGTTTCGCTTGCGCAGTCGAGCACCTTCACTTGCAGCACCTGCCCTTTGGGCGAGATGCCGACCATGATTTTGATTAGACCCGCATAGCCTTGCGCGTCGCTTTCGACGCAGTAGCCCAGGGGTTGGCCCGCGGCGCTCCGTGCGGTATAAACGCGGCCGGTTTTGTTGCTGAGAAATTCCGTCGCGCTGGGAAAAATTTCGCGCATAGAAACTTCGACGGCTTGTTTTGCGCTTTTTGCGATAGGCTCTTTGGTGACGGTGTTCACCACCGCCAGAATGCCGGCCACCGCCGCGCAAATCAACAGCAGCGAAAGCGCGGGCAGCAAAACCGCCCCGGCGTTACGCTTCATTTTTTTTTGCCCCCTTTGGTTTTTTTGCTTTTTCTTCGCCAAAGACGTTTGGTGCGGTGCAGTTCTCAATCAGCGGGCTGAGCAGGTTCATCAGCAAAATCGCAAAGCTCACGCCCTCGGGCATGTTGCCCCAAAAGCGCACAAGGCATGTGAACAGCCCGCAGCCCACCGCAAAAATAACCTTGCCGCTGCGGGTGACAGGGCTGGTGGCGTAGTCGGTTGCCATGAAGATGGCCCCCAGCAGCAGCCCGCCGCTCAGCAGCTGTTGCAGCATAAAGGTGAAATCGAAGCCGGAATACAAAAGGCTGCCGATTGCCACCGTGCCGATGAAACACGCGGGAATCAGCGGAGAAATGACCTTGCAGGTGATTAGGTAGGCACCGCCCAGCAGCAGCGCCAGGGCACAGGTTTCGCCCAGCGACCCGGCGCGGTGCCCCACGAACATTTCGAGCAGCCCGGGCATGGGTGCGCGCGTTGCGGCAAGCTGCAGCGGCGTTGCCGTGGCAATGGCGTCCGCGCCCCAACTGTGGCCGTTGGGGAGGTTCCACGCGCCAGACATTTGTGTGGCAAAGCTCAGCAGCAGCACAATGCGCCCGGTGAGGGCCGGGTTGACGAAGTTTTGCCCAATGCCGCCAAACAACTGCTTGACCACCACAATGGCCACCAGCGCGCCGACGGGCACCATCCACAGGGGGAGCGTGGCCGGCAAATTGAACGCCAGCAGCAGCCCTGTCACCACGGCGCTCAAGTCGCCCACGGTTTGCGGGCGTTTGCGCGCCAGCCGCAAAAGGGCCTCGAACCCCACGCAGCAACCCACCGAAAGCACGGTGACCATCAGTGCGCGTGTGCCGAACCACCACACCGCCGCCAGCAGTGCCGGCACCAGCGCGACGCACACGTCCAGCATAATTCCACGAGTGGTGCGCGCCGTGCGAATATGCGGCGATGCGCTCACAATCGCCAGGGGTTCCTGGTCTTGCAATGGTTCCATTTGTGCCCTCCCAATTCGGTGGTTTTACTTTTTTTGTGAAGAAAGCAGCAGCAAATATATCGCCGATTCAAACGTATACGGCTTCGTTTTGGCAAGAGCCTACTTTTTTTGTGAAGAAAGCAGCAGCCGTTTGCCCAGACGAATGCGCTGCACGAGTTCGCGGCTGGCGGGGCAGGTATAGCTGCAGCAACCGCATTCCATGCAAGCGGCGGCGCGCAGTTTTTTGAGGGCTTCGGTGTCTTTGGAAAGGTAGGCCTGCTCGAGCTTGAGGGGCTGGAGGTGCATGGGGCAGGCGGCCACGCAACTGCCGCAGCGGATGCAGGCGCTCTCGGGCTTGAGGTTGGCCTGCGCGGCGCTAAATAGCAGCACCGCGTTGTTGCACTTGCTGATTACCGCATCGAGGTCGGGGCTTGCGCCGCCCATCATGGGGCCGCCGAGGATGATTTTGGCGGGCCTGACATTGTGCAAACCGCAAAATGCGCATAGCTCCCGCAGGCCAATGCCCACGGGGACACGCACGTTCATGGGGTGCGCCACCGCGCCGCCGTCTACGGTGATACTGCGGCTGATCATGGGGCGGCCCGTGCGCATGTAGCGGCCCAAAAAGGCCACGCTGCCCACGTTCATGGGCAGCACGCCAACGGCCGTGGGCAGCTGCCCCAGCGGCACCACGCGCCCTGTGAGGGAATGGATGAACATTTTCTCGGCACCCTGGGGATAACGGCTGGGCAGCACGCCCAGTTTGATATCGACCGCCGGTACACGCACGTCCAAAGTTTGCGGTTGCGGTTGGGCGGAAGCACTAAAGTCTGAAGTTTGCGGTTGCGGTTGGGCGGAAGCACTAAAGTCTGAAATTTGCGTTTGCAGTTGAGCGGAAGCACTAAAGTCTGAAATTCGCGTTTGCAGCAGGTAGTACGCGTCTTTTTTGTTGTTTTCGATGCCGATGATGGCCCGCGGGATTTGCAACCACCGGCAGATGTGGCGGATGCCCTCGAGGATGATTTCCGCGTTGTCGAGGGCTTCGCGGTGGTCCACGGTGATGTAGGGTTCGCACTCCGCGGCGTTCACCAGCAGGGTATCGACTTTGCCCGCCGCGCCCCGCAGTTTTAGGTGTGTGGGGAACCCCGCGCCGCCCAGCCCTACCAGGCCCGAGCGCCGCACCGCCTGCAAAAAATCCTCTGTAGATTCCACGTGCGGCGGCGCTGTTTCGGTGTACGCTATGGCGCCGTCGCTTTCGATCACCACCGCTTGCACGTCTTCGCCGCTGGGAATGCGCACCACGTCTATTTTTTTTATTGTGCCCGAAATGCTGGCGTGCAGCGGGGCCGAAACCGGCGCGTCGCTGTCGCCCACCAGCTGCCCGGCCAGCACGTGTGCCCCCACCTTGACGCAGGGCACGCACGGCGCGCCGATGTGTTGCTTCATCAGCAGCGTCACCCGTTGACAATGGTCGATGCGCACCGGCTTAATGGCGCGCGTGTGCTTGTTGTGGAGAATTTGAATGCCCGATTTGCTCAAATGAACCAACCCCTTCTGTTGTGGGAATGCCGGCCTTGATTGCGGAATCGTAGGATGTTTATTCGGGTGGGGTTTTGCGCAGCAGCCGCAGCAGCAAGCCTGTGATTGCCCCGGCGGCGGCACCGGCAACCAGCAGCGGCGGCGCCAGCCCAAACACGCCCGGCGCGCGCAAAAGCAGCGCGGCAACGCACAGCTGTGCCAGGTTGTGGGCCACGCCACCCAGCATGCCAATGCCAATGGGCGAGAGCCACGCGGGCTTGCGACGGAGCAAACACCCCGCCAGCAGCGTGCTGCACAGCCCGCCCGCGCCGCTAAGCAGCAGGGCCTGCAACCCACGTGTGATGCCCGCGAACGCCGCCTTGACCAGGGCGATTGCCAGCCCCGCGGGCAGCCCCAAAGAAGCGCTCGCCAACATCACCGCAACGTTTGAAAGCCCGGGTTTGATTCCCAACGGCAGTGCCGGGAGCAGAACACTTTCGGCAAACGAAAGCGCCAGCGCCAGCGCCGCGAGAACGCCCAACAGCGCCGCCTTGTGCGCGGCCTTCGAGGTTCTATTAATATGCGGTTCCATCAAATTGAATGTCCTTCTTTGCCACGCGGATTTCTACGATTACTTTTTGCGGCAGGCAAACGGCTGTGTCGCCGGGCGCTTTGAGCCAACCTGCGCGCACGCAGCGTTTGTCGCGGCAGGGGGAGGACACAACGCGCGCGCGCTGCCCGTTGACAGCAACCGCAACGCCGTTGGTTGTTGTGCTTTGCGCCGCCGGCACGCCATTGATCACCACCTGCGGCGGCCCCGCGGGCAGCAGCTTTGCCAGCCACAGCGCCCCTGCCAGCAGCAGCACCGCCGCCAGCACCACCGCGTCGCCCTTCTTCATGCAAGCCCCCAATGGTAGCTGGAATTGGTCAGCGTAAAAATTTTTTTGGCCTGCCCCACGGGTTTTATGCTGCCATCCTCATAGATGAACAGCGCGTCTGCGCCGTGGCTTGCCAGCAACGCCCGCGATTGCGCATAGCCCAGCACAAAACAGGCTGTGCTCAACGCGTCGCCAGCCACCCCTGCGGGGAGCACCCCTGCGGGGAGGGATTGCTTTGCGGTCTCCTGCTCCGGGTTCCGCGTGACGACAGTCACACTAACCAGCCCCGGGTCGCGACGGGAGGGGTAGCCGGTTGCCGCGTCAAAAATGTGATGATAACGCACGCCGCCCCGCGTAAAATATTTTTCGTAGCTGCCGGACGTGCTGATGAAATTTGTGCCCTCGAGCGTGAAAACGCCAAGGGTGTCGTTGGCGTTGCCCTTGGGGTCGCGCAGGGCAATGATGAAGGGCTTGCCGCCCCCTGCCCAAAGGCGCGGTTTGCGGCCATAGGTCAACACATTGCCGCCCAAATTGATGACGGCGGCCCGTGCCTTGTTTTGCCGCAAAACGGCAAGCGCGGCATCGCAGGCCATGCCCTTGCCATAAGCCCCGGGGTCGTGTTGCTTTTGTTGCAAGGCCGCGGCAACTTCTTCGCGCGCCGGCACGCGCGGGCTTTCGCCGTCAATGTTCCAAAGCGCGGCCAGCGCGCCAAGGTAGGGGTTGAACGCGCCGTCGCTGGCCCGCATGAGTTCTATCGCGGGGGCAGGCGGGTCTTGTGCGGTGTTCAGCTGTTCTTCGAGGGCCTGCAGGGCGGCGGCAATTTGCCGTGTTACTTGCGTGCCGCCGCGTATGTTGCTGATCCACAGCGTTTGCGTCAGCGCGCTGCCCATGGCAAAGCCTGTGCCGCCGCTTTGGCCGGGCGCAAAAAAAATCGCAAGCAGGGCAGCGGCTGCAAACACAACCGCTGCCCCACGCTGGAGCAGTTTTTTCTTCCGGGGCCTCATTGATATTTTGGGCGGGGCGTGTATTCGGTGTGCAGCAGGCCGTGGGCTTTGTGGCTGCCGGGTTCGCCCAAAAATTCGTCGTAGATTCGTTTGATGGCCGGGCTTTCGTGGCTTTTGCGCAGCGGCAGGTCTTTGTCCATTTCGTAGAGGCTTTGGGCGCGGATTGCGCGCAGGTCGTGGAAGTTGCGCACAACGGCGTGTTGAATCGGCTGGCCGCCGCCGTTGACGCAGCCGCCGGGGCAACCCATGATTTCGACAAAGTGCCAGGGCGCTTCGCCGCTGCGGATTTTATCCATGATTATTTTGGCGTTTTTGGTGCCGCTGGCCACGGCAACACGCAAGGTGAGCCCGGCCACTTCGTAGCTGGCTTCTTTGATGCCCGCCGTGCCGCGCACTTCCTCAAAATCGAGGGATTGCAGGGCTTGGCCGGTGCATTTTTCTACCGCGGTGCGCAGGGCCGCTTCCATTACGCCGCCCGTGGCGCCAAAGATCACCGCCGCGCCCGTGGCCTCGCCCAGCGGGTTGTCGTACGCTTCGTCCGGCAGGTCGCGGAAATAAATACCCGCGCTTTCAATCATGCGCGCCAATTCACGCGTGGTGAGCGAAACATCCACGTCCGGCAGGCCTTCGACGGCGTGCTGGTGGTCGCGCTTGTTTTCGAACTTTTTTGCCGTGCAGGGCATAATGCCCACAACGAAGAGATTCTGGGGGTCAATCCCCATTTTTTGGGCGTACCAGCTTTTGATGATGGCGCCCTGCATTTGTTGCGGGCTTTTGCAGGTGGAAAGGTGGCCCAGAAGGTCGGGGTAATAATGTTCGCAATATTTTACCCAGCCGGGGGAGCAGGAGGTGATCATGGGCAGTTGGCCGCCGTTTTGCACCCGCCCCAGGAATTCGTTGGCTTCCTCCATGATGGTGAGGTCCGCGCCAAAATCGGTGTCGAAGACTTTGTCGAAGCCCAGGCGGCGCAGTGCGGCCACCATTTTGCCCTGCACATTTTCGCCAATATGCATGCCGAAGGCCTCGCCCAGGGTGACGCGAATGGAGGGCGCGGTGTGCACTACCACGTATTTGCCGGGGTCGTTGATGGCGGCAAACACCTTGGCGCTCTCGTCTTTTTCTACGATGGCGCCGGTGGGGCAGTTCACAATGCACTGGCCG
>JAITBA010000086.1 GCA_031283835.1 Oscillospiraceae bacterium | reverse complement strand
GATGCGGATGGCGGGGTTGTTCCCGCCGCACACAAACACGCCCACCCCCAGGCCGCAAAAGGCCGTGAAGAACGATAGCTGCGCTTCGAAGCATTCGTCAAAACTCCACACATGGCAGCCGGTGCTCATCAGCCCGCTCATCAGCGCCAGCATGAGTGCCTTGGCACTGCCGGAGCCGTCGCAGGCCACCCCCGCTTTTTTGCAGCTTTTGATGCTGCCAATGGCGGCGCCTAGGGCTGCGCAGGTTTCGGGGGTGAGGGGCGCGCCCTCGCTGCCAACGCCGCCGTCGTCGAACAGCGCCGCGCTTTGGCTGCCGTATTTCACGTGATTGCGCACAACAGCGCCGCTTTCCACCTGTTTTTGCGGCCAGACATAGATGCCTGGTTGCAGGGCCGCACCAGCGCCCACAATCGCTTTTTCGCCCACGGCGCTGCCCTCAAAAAGCTGTGCCCCGCGCCGAATCACCGCGCCTGCGCACAAAATGGCCCCTGTGAGCGCCGTGCCCGCCGACACATTGGTGTTTTGCAGCAGCACGCTGCCGCGCAACTTTGCGTTGCTGCCCACCATGCAGCCGTCGTCTAGCACGGTGCCGGGCCCCACCACCGTGCCGTCGCCGATTTCGACTTCCTCGCCGAGGTATACCGGCGGCACCAGCGTGTAATCTCCTTGCGGCAGCGGCCCGCGCGCAAAAATCCCCGGTCGTTCCGGCGCGGGCATGGCACACTGCACTTTATGCTCCAGCATATCTTTTTGGCAGCGCAAATAGGCCCCCAAGTCGCCGATATCGCACCAGTAGCCTTCAGCTTTGCAGGCAAAAATTTTTTCGTCCCGCGCCATGAGCAGCGGAAATAAATCTTTGGCAAAATCGAAAGGCTGGTCATGCGGCACCAGGTTCATCACGTCCGGCCGCAGAATATAGATGCCGGTGTTGGCCAGGTTGCTGGTGGCTTGCCCCCAGGCCGGTTTTTCGATGAACCCTGTGACGCGCCTTTGCTCGTCGATTTGCAGCAGCCCGTATTCCCGCGGATCTTCCACCTCTGTGCCGAGGATTGTCACGGCGGCACCGCTTGCCATATGCGCTTCCCACGCCCGCGAAAGATCCAGGTCGCACATGGCGTCCCCGCTGATGACTAGAAACGGCTCCTGCCAGCCTCGGGCGGCCAGCGCCACGCCGCCCGCAGTGCCCAGAGGCTTTTCTTCCGTCAAAAACCGCAGCGGCAGCTGACGATAGCTTTCGCTTGGGTATTGCCCGGCAATCATCCCCGCCAGGTAGCCCAGTGTTACCGTGGCTTCGCCAAACCCGTGGCGGATCAGCAGGTCGAAGATATACTCCAGCACCGGCTTGCCGCACAGGCGCGCCATTGGCTTGGGTAGGCAGCACGTCAGCGGCCGCAGCCGGCTGCCCGCCCCTCCCGCCATAATCACAGCTTTCATCCAAAAACCGCCTTTCTTTTGTCGCATACCCCTAGTATGCCAAGCGGCTGGAAAACTATGCATGCCCACGGTGTGACCACGCAGACAAGCCCTTCATCATGACAGAAGGTTGTTATTTGTACAAATGTGCTATAATTTTGTTGCAAAGCGCGAAGGGTATTGGGAGAAAGTGTGTTGTGTTGAAATTTGGTTTTTGCGGTGCCCCAAAAGAGACGCCCCCTCAACGAACCCGCGCTCAGCCGCACCGCAGGCGCCCGCCATCAACCAACAGGGTTTGCCCTGTGACGAAGCTTGCGTTGGCGTCGGCAAAAAAGCAGACGGCATGGGACACATCTTCCGGGGTGCCAAGGCGGCCAACGGGGGTATCGGCGGCCAGTTGGGCCAGGTCTGCGGCGGAAAGATGCGCGTTCATGGGGGTGTTGATGACGCCGGGGGCCACGCAGTTGACGGTGACGCCGCTGGGAGCGGTTTCGGCGGCAAGAGCTTGGGTCAGGCCGACGACTGCGGCTTTGGCGGCAGAATACGCGACTTCGCACGAGGCCCCGTGCACGCCCCACATGGAGGAAATGTTCACGATGCGCCCCCATTTTTGGCGCACCATGTGGGGTATAGCCCGGCGGCAGCACAAGAACACGCCCCGCACATCCACGGCAAACACACGGTCAAATTCTGCCGTTGTTGTGTCGGTGATCAGTTGCTGGGGCAGGGCGATGCCCGCGTTGTTCACAAGAATATCGACGTTGCCAAAGCACTCCTCCGCTTGCCGGAAGAGCGCGTTGACCTGTGTTTCGTCTGCCAAATCCGCCAAAAAATCGCATGCGGCGCAGCAATGCCCGTGGCGGAAAACGTTCAGTCCCTGCTGTTCCAAGGCGGCGGCAATGGCGGCGCCCATCGCGCCGGTGGCGCCGGTGACAAGCGCTGTTTTCATTCGAAAATGCTCGACATGCCCTGGAACAGTTTCATGAATTCGGTCACGGGCATTTTGCGATAACCCTTGACGCTGAACAGTGAGGCGTCTGGCTTGCCGCTGAATTCTTCGATTTCCATTACCATGGGCGCCTCGCCTACGCTCACTTCCATGCGCTTGAGCGCGCCGTCCAGATAATAATACTTGGTGCCCTGCAGCGTGGCGCAAAGATATTCTTTGCCGTCCACTTTCACCTTGCTCGAAGGCACATCCTTCGGGACTTCGGTTAGGTCGCCGGCGGGGTTGATGCTGTTGGCGATTTCGTTTATGTCGTCAAGGCCGCTTGTCTGGTCGCCCATCAGGGCTGCAAGGTCGATATAGACCTTCTTTTGCGGAAAAGCCCAGTAGCTGCCTTCTTCGGAGAAGATCATGCGCAGTTTGTTGCCCAGCGCGGTTTGCATGATTGCGCCGGTGATTTTTGCCTGGCCGTAGTCGTTGCCTCCATTTGTGTTTTGGAAGGCGCTGGTCCAGTCCGCTTCGGTTTCGATCATCGCTTTGCCGGCGTCGATGGCCATGGCCATGGGGGCGTAGCTGCCGGCACCGGACAGGGGCGTTTCTGCCGCGCCCAGCCCGGCCATGGAACTGGCCTTTCCTTTGAAGTAGAACGTGCCGCTCCTGAGCGTGTCCACCGTCGCTTTTAGGTAGGGATAGACTTCGCTGGCATTCACTTTGGTGCCTTGGGGCAAGGTGGGGGGTTGGGTGACAGGGGACTTTGTGGTCGCGGGCACCGTCACGCCGTTGGGCACGTTCACCTGCACACCCGCTTTATTGTCTACTGTCACGTCGTAGCCTTGCTTGGCCAATTCGGATTGCAGCAATTTTTGCTGGCTTTCGTCCAGCCCCTGGACAATTTCATCCGCGCTGCGGGTGGCATCCGCCGGTTGGGTGGCGTTAATCGCTGCCAGCGCCTTTTCGATTTCTTCTTGTGTGAGCTTTTTTGGCACCGAAACGAAAGCTTCGGCTGTGGTGCGGTCGGGGTCTTCCAGGTTGATTTCGCACCCTGCCAGCAACGTCAGCGTCGCCACCAGCGCCAGCAGCAGAGCGACGACTTTTGTGCTTGTTTTGGTTTTTTTCATATTCTGCATCTCCTATTAATTAGACCTCCTCAAACGCGAAAACCCGGGGCGAGCGGATTTGTGAGGGAAAATTTTGTTCTGCAAGGCGGAGGACGAAGGCGGGCTGACGCCCATCAGGGGCGGCAACGTGGCATGGCGGGAATTTTATCGCAAATCTGCCGGCAGGGGTTTTTGCGTTTGAGGAGGTCTGGTGATATTGTGCGGCCAACGCGGTGTCAACATATCCTATCCGTTTTGCGCGCGGCGCACCTGTTCCACAAGCGCCCGGAACACGTTCGCGGTCACGTGCGCTGTTTTTGGCCCGAGGGAATTCGTTTCTTCGTAGTGCTTGCGCCCCAGGCGGTCTTTTGCACCGTCGAGGTAGGGCTGTGTGGGGTGCAGCGCCCAGTCGTTGGGGGGGACCACATAGCCTGTCATGTCGTTCACCAGGTTAAAAATCAGAAGGTCGGGGTTCTCCGCAATTTTGCAAAGGGGCGTGGGGTTGCTGCTTGGGCTTTTTCCTGTTGCACTTTCTTCCGCTGCAAGATACCCGCCGTAGGCCAGCTCCGGAAATAGTTCGCAGGGCAGCAGCAGCACTTCTAGCCCGCCAATGTGCAGGAAGGTCATTTCTGTTTGCAGGCTCCAGCCAAGCGTGCCGTCGCCTGTGGCCACTTTTTTGCCGCACCTAAAAATCTTCAGTTTGGCCGCGCCAAGCAGCACCGGGTTTTCGGCTGGTGCGTAGTAGGGCTGTGTGAGCAAGTTGAGCACCGGCGGCAGCACCCGGTCGTGTTTGTTATCCATGGCTGCGTCGGCCCGCAGCTCGCCCCCCATGACGGGGCGTTTGATTTTGTACTCGTCCAGCAC
>JAITBA010000055.1 GCA_031283835.1 Oscillospiraceae bacterium | reverse complement strand
CCAGCTCGCACCGGTCAATAGAAAACAGCACCGTGCACGCCAGCAACACAAACAGCCCCGCCGCCGCAAGGAACACCGCAAAACCTGTCACGCGCCGGCGCCGGCGCACACCCATGCGTGGCGGCGTCCGTTTTTTTTCAAGAGCCCTCCTGCCCGTTTTTGTCTGTTGCATTGTTGCCCTCCCGGATCATATTCGCGCCCAGCAGACGCAGATTTTCCTCAAAGCGTTCGCAGCCGCGGTCAATGTGGTGCACCTGGTTGATGACGCTGGTGCCTTCGGCGCAAAGAGCCGCCACCACCAGCGCCGCGCCCGCGCGCAAGTCGCAAGCGTTCACTTTTGCGCCGTGCAAGCGCACTGCGCCTTCCGTCACGGCCACACGGCCCTCCACGCGGATTTTTGCCCCCATGCGGGTCAGTTCCGCCACATGCCGGAAGCGGTTTTCGAAAATTGTTTCGGAAAAAATGCTGGTGCCCTCCGCCACAGCCGCCATCGACATAAACACCGCCTGCGCGTCCGTAGGAAAGCCGGGGTAGGGCATGGTGCGCACGGTGGACAACTGCCGCAAGCGCGCGGGCGCCTTCAGGTGCAGCGTGTCGCCGCGCTCCCGGCGCAAACGGCACCCCGTCTGCTCCAGCATGGTGAGCGTCGCGTCCATATGCCCCGGCGCGGCGCGGCGCAGCAGCACTTCGCCGCCGGTGACGGCCGCCGACGCCAAAAAAGTGACGGCTGTAATGCGGTCGGGGATCACCGTATGTTCCGCGCCATGCAGGCCTTTCACCCCCTCAACGAGGATCACGCCCTCCCCCGCGCCGTGAATTTTTGCCCCGCAGGCGTTGAGGAACGCGGCCAAATCCACAATTTCAGGCTCCCGCGCCGCGTTGTTAATCACCGTGACGCCCTTGGCCACACAGGCGGCAATCATCAGGTTCTCGGTCGCGCCCACGCTGGGGAACGAAAGCGAAAACCGCGCGCCGCGCATGCCGCCGGCGGGCACGCGGCACGTCAGGCATTCCCCGTCCTCCGCGATTTCCACGCCCAAGGCCCGCAAGCCCTCCAGGTGCAAATCAATGGGGCGCAAGCCAATTTCGCACCCGCCGGGCGCGCTTAGCTCCGCACAGCCCAAAGCCGCCAGCAGCGGCCCCAAAAATACAATCGACGACCGCATTTCCCGCATCAGCCGCCGAGGGATAGCGCAGCCGCTGCGCGCCGTGGAATCCACTGTGACAATTTCGCCCTCGCGGGCCACCTTGCAGCCCAAGTGTTTCAAGATATGAAGCGTTGCCTTCACATCCGATAAGTCGGGGCAGTTGCGAATTACACACTGCCCGCGCACCGCCGCGGCCGCGGCCAACACCGGCAGCGCACTGTTTTTTGCCCCCTGCACGCGGTGTTCCCCTTCTAACCGCCGCCCGCCGCGCACCACAAACAAAGCCATAACGGCACATCCTTCCCTTGCTGTTTCCTATTATTCTATGCAAAGGAAAGAACAACGGTCAATGCGTGCGCAAAATTTTAAGGCGCGATTAAGCGGGCGCGCAAAGCATCATAGATGCGCTCGTTCGCATCGTCCACGGCCTGGCTTTTGGCTGCTTGTGCCATGGCGCGCAGCCTTTCCGGGTTTGCCAGCAGCGATTCCACCGTTTGAGCCAGCAATTTCGGCGTCAAGTTTTTTTCCTCAATGAGTATTGCCGCGCCCGCGTCGGCCAGCACCTTGGCGTTATAATACTGGTGGTTTTCCGCCACATTCGGCGATGGAATTAGAATACTGGGCTTGCCCATGGCCGCCAGCTCGCACACGCTGCTCGCGCCCGAACGGCCAATCACCAAATCTGCCGCGCTCATGCAGCGCTCCATGTCGTCAATATAACTGCGCAGGGTCAGCTCCGGCAGGTCAAGCGGCACGCCCGCTTTTGTGAGCTTGCCGGGCACCCACACACCAAATTTGCCATACGCGTGATGAAAATACGTCCTATGCTTCTTCCATAGCAGGGCAATCATGCCCACAACCGCGTCGTTCACTTCCCGCGCACCCAGCGAACCACCCATCGAAAGCACCATCGGGCGCTCGTCCAGGCCCAGTTCCGCGCGGCTCTTTGCCCGGTCGGCATAGAGCAGCTCCCGCCGCACAGGCAAGCCCGTGACCACCGGCGGGTTTTTGCACACAAAGCGCGCCGCCGCCGCCTCGTTGGCAAGCATCACGGTGTCGACGAGCTTGGCAAGGGTGCGGTTGGTTATGCCGGGGTAGGCGTTTTGCTCATGAATCGCCGTAGGGAGGCCCCGCTTGGAAGCCAGGCGCACCACCGGCCCGCTCACATAGCCGCCAAAGCCCACCACCAGGTCGGGCTGCACGTTGGCAAGAATTTTTTGCACCTGGCCATTGACCGCCAACAGCTTTTTTAGCGTACCAAAATTGCGCAGGATGTTTTTTGGCTTAAGGCTGCGCTGAAACCCGCTGATTTCGATCGTATGAAACGCGTAGTTCGCCGCAGGCACAAGCTTGGCCTCCATATGGTCGGCCGTTCCCACAAAATGAATCTTGCAATTGGGGTGCAGGTAGCGGATCAACCCGGCCACGCTCAACGCCGGGTTAATGTGCCCGCCCGTGCCCCCGGCGGCAAAAAGAATGGTTTTGTCGTCCATCAAGCGCCCCTCTTTCGTTTTCGCGTCAAAGCATGCTTTTGCCAAAAAATCGTATAGCAGCGCCGAGGAGGTCAAACGCTTCCTGCCCTGCGGAACCGCTAGATTAGAACTTATTTTTTGATCTCGCGCGAGACCCGGCTCACCGCCAGCACCACGCCCATTTCTGCCAGCAG
>JAITBA010000049.1 GCA_031283835.1 Oscillospiraceae bacterium | reverse complement strand
CTTGATAGCGTTTTGAGGTTAGTTTGTGATCCTGTAACGCGGTTTTTACGGGCTCCGGCATTGGTATATCGCGTTCACCCTTCTTCGGGTTTAGCAAACGCACAGTAGCTGGACGAATGAGTTTTATGTGGAAGTCATTGCCGTCATCGTTCATACGTGCATCGTATTCATTTGCGATGGCGTTCCAAAGGTCTTTGTTTTCGGTCATTTCGCCATCTCCTTCAACCTATCATATCGTTCCCTTGTCAGCACATCGCAGGGGTCGCTGACATATTGTTCCCGCTCTAACACGTCCGCAAATTTCTGTATTTCGCCACCGAGTTGCTCGGCATACGCCAAAACGCCGTCGTCGGATTTCACTGCAAGCGGGTCGCGGCGAACTTCTACCGCTTTCGTAAGTGCTTCCGGTACAGGGCAAATGCCGTTTTCCAATGCCCATTCTCCGGCGGCGGTCTTAGCGATAATCTTCCCTGTCCGCAAGGTGTAAATCCCGCGTGCAATATCTAATAGCCAACCGAAGGAATTAACGCTCTTGTTTGTCGATTGAGCGTATTTGCGAATGGTTTCATAATGTTTGCGAACATCATCACGCAACTCTGTGTATGTAGGGTAAGTCAATTTATCTCTAATGTCGCCGCCGTATAAAAGCCTGCCGCCGTCAATCAGTTCCGCCATACTGAAGCTGTCGAAGTAGTGATTATCAGTTATGCGCTGTCCACTCGTTCCCCAATAGACCGTGCGCTTCGGCGCATTATTTATAAACGCGCCTAAACTTCGCATACCGCCCTCGAACAAGCGAAAATACGGATTTCCGGGATAACGCTCCGATAGCGATTGGCGCAAGCCAACAAGCGTTTCCGCTTGGTCAGCACAAAAATTGCGTTTCGTAAGCACGAGAATGTCTATGTCGCTCCAACCCAATTTGAAATCGTCAAGAGCTACCGAACCGTACAGGTAAATGCTCGGTGAATGGTCGGCGAGAATATCGGAGATTTCCGCGACCATAATATTGATGCTTTTCTTCACACTCATTGCCCGCACCTCAAATCATTTTCACTTGTCTTCTACCTCTTTATTATAGCACTTTTTGAGCGAAAATGCAATAACGTGTATTCTGATATAAACGGAAATCTAACGCTCAATCCCAACAACTATGGAGATAAACAGATTGCGTGTGGCCCATTTTTCAACGGATATGCTAAGGTTATGATTATGGGAGTGGACGGTAAGCGTTATACGACCGTTATCGACAAAACAGGCAAGGAACAGTTTGAGCCTGTCTTCTTTGCCAGTAATAGTTTCTTTATCTCCGAAGGTTATTTCACTACCACCACGGTCAGAGATATTCCCGATACGGTTGATGTTATTGACGTAAAAACGGGTAAGTCGGTGAAGTCATTTATATCACCGAATGGCAATAGCATCTATGGCGGCGATGTGGTCGAGGGCTTCTTCCGAGTATATGATAACACCGCGGGCAAAGTGTATTATGTCAGTGTTTCTGGCGATTTGGTAATCGGAGCGTAGAATAAAAAGACTGCCAGATAATAGTCATATCAAATGCTCAGTGAATTATCGGCGGTATGTTCCAAGCTGATAGAAACGGTAACTTTATACACGATTGGCTCAAACAAGAAAGCCCCTTGAAATGCAACAGAGTTTGGATAACAATGAGGATTCAAGAGACATAAATATTATACTATACGGTTCTAAATTGTGAAAGAAAACCAATATTTTTGGGCTTGAATCATCATGTAACATTGACAAATATTGCCAAGCGCGCTGTAGTGTCAGTATAGATTGAGTAATCGCCTATGAACCTTTACACCGCTTTTGAGTTACCACTTGTTTGAGTTTTCATTTTTGGTGACCGTTAGCGGGATTTGGCAAGAGTCCCTCTGGCGGTCACCGAAAATCTATTATTCGTGTGGCCTATTCTATTGCAGCCGCCAACCGCGGCAAGGAGATACGATTATGAAAAAGAAAAAACTCATCACAATAGCAATTGTTGCAGTGCTTGTGCTGGCGGTTGTAATTCCATTGACTGCCTGCCAGAACAATCCCGGTGACACGCCGGAACCACCCGCATCGTCAACCACAACATCCACGGTAGAGGTGAGCAGTACAGAAGAGCCAAGCGAATCGGAAACGCCGGGCACAGAAACAGTTTCGCCGAGCAGTGAACCTGAACCCACGACTTCCGAGCCGAAGCAAGCGCAAGTGTTTTTTATGTGTTGTATCGCCGTCACGATTGCCGGATGGAAATACAAGAGACATCTTGATATGAGCGCATCAAATATGCTATGCTGATTTTACAGGGCGAGTACGCTCGCCCTCGGAGATTATTCTAAACCGACAGCAAAACCGGCAACTCACAGTTCCCCATTGCCATACGATCCGCCATCGGTCACAGATGGGTGGACGACAGGCGATTCTCGGCGGAATATCCGCCGCACCAAGCGTGAAAAGGTATCGAAAAACGCACCAGCCATGCACCAACCTCTTGGATTTCTTCCGCTTGGTGCATGGGTGAGCCTATGTGTGGTTCGATTCGAGACTGACAAGGTGGAACACGGCAGTCCAAAAATTACTCCAGATATGCGAGAAACCCCGCAACTGCGGGGTTTTTGCGAGGCAGGTCTGTAGCATAGCAGACCTACGGAAATGGCGGAGAAGGGGAGACTCGAACTCCCGCGCCGGTTACCCGACCTACGCCCTTAGCAGGGGCGCCTCGTCACCAACTTGAGTACTTCTCCGTGTGACATTTGCTATGCAATTGTACGCAAAAGGATAACCAAATCGCCTAAACAGTATAGCACATCTTTCAAAAAAAAGCAAGCCCTAATTTGCGTTTTTTATCGCTTTTTTTGCGCGGACGGCAAATTGCACGGCAAGCACCCCAAAAAAATTCAAATCAGCCGCACCCGCACAACCTCTGCAAGCTCGTTGCACAAACGCCGAATTTGTGCCGCGTCGCGGCCCTCCAGCATCACGCGGATCAGCGGTTCGGTGCCGCTCACACGCACCAATACGCGGCCGCTTTCGCCCAGCTCTTCTTTGGCGCGCACCACCGCAAGGGCAATTTCCGGGTCGGTGTGGCAGCGCAGCTTGCCCAGGTTCGATACCTTCACATTCACCATCACCTGCGGAAAAATCTCCATTTCGCCCGCCAGCGCCGAAAGTCGGCGGCCTGTTTTGCGCATCACGTTGAGCACCTGCAGCGCGGTGAGCTGGCCGTCGCCCGTGGCGGCAAATTCGCTAAAGATGATGTGTCCGCTCTGCTCGCCGCCAATGCTGAGCCCCTTTTCTTGCATGCGTTCCAACACATAGCGGTCGCCCACGGTGGTGATTTCGCGCGCAATGCCGTTGCGCTCGCAAAATGCGTGGAACCCCAAATTGGCCATCACCGTGGCCACGGCGGCATTGTCCTTCAGATGGCCGTCAGCCTGCATCTGCTTGGCGCACAGAGCAATCATCTGGTCGCCATTCACCAACGCGCCGGTTTCGTCCACGGCCAGCAGCCGGTCGGCATCGCCGTCAAAGGCAAAGCCCGCACAAATTTCGTCGTGTGCCCGCACATAATCCCGCAAAGCCTCCATATGGGTGCTGCCGCAGTTCTTGTTGATATTCTCCCCATCCGGCGCGGCCGAAAGCAAATCATAGGCAAAGCCCAATTCACTAAAAAGGCGTGGCGCGGTGACGCTGGCGCTGCCGTTGGCGCAATCCAGCGCAATGCGGCCCATGCCCTGGCTCTGCAGCAGCGTGGCCAAATTCCCCGGCACGGTGCCGCGCAGGTGCCGCAGATAATCCGGCACAGCGGCCTCCCCCGCAATGCACCGGCCCACGCGCCCGCCCAAAAGAGTGGACGGCGGCTCCGTTTCGTCAAGAATGATCGCCTCAATCCGCTCCTCCTGCGCGTCGGGCAGCTTGGTGCCCTGGCTGCCAAACAGCTTGATGCCGTTGTATTCGCAGGGGTTGTGGCTGGCCGAAACCATGGCCCCGCCCGCGCAGCCCCACAGAGGGATGAGGTGCGCCACGGCAGGCGTAGGCACAACCCCCGCCATCACCGCGTCAACCCCCACGGAGTTGAACCCCGCCGCCAGGGCGTTGGCTAGCATGCCGCTGCTGGCACGGGTGTCCATGCCAATAATAAACTGCTGACGCGTGCCCGCCGGCCAAAAATTGCCGCCGCGAAGCGACTGCGCACCGCACGCACGGCCAATCCTGACCGCCAGCTCACAGGTCAATTCCGTGTTCGCAATCCCCCGCGCGCCGTCGGTGCCAAACAATCTGCCCATGCAAGGCCTCCTATCTCAAAATCAAATCATCGCAAGCATACCTATGTTGCCCCCATTTGATTCATGCACGCGTTTTTCTCCCGCAATCCGTGCATTTTTTTTAATGATTGCTGTACAGCTCCAGCGTCGTCTGTCCGCCGCCTTCTGTTTGCGGCGCGCGCAGCCCCAGGTGCGCATATGCCATGGGCGTGGCGACGCGGCCCCGCGGCGTGCGGCCCAAAAAGCCAATCTGCATTAGGTACGGCTCATACACATCTTCAATCGTCACCGATTCTTCGCCCACAACAGCGGCCAGGGTTTCAAGTCCCACGGGCCCGCCGTTGTATTGCGTGATCATCACCGTGAGCAGCCGCCGGTCAATCAAGTCCAGGCCCAACTCGTCAATTTCCATGCTGTTCAGCGCGGTTTGCGCGCTTTCTACCGTGATGGTGCCGTCGCCCACCACCTGCGCAAAATCCCGCGCGCGCTTGAGCAGCCGGTTGGCAATGCGCGGCGTCCCCCGCGAGCGACTGGCCAGTTCGAGTGCGCCGTCGCCGTCAATCGCAATGCCCAAAATCCCCGCGCTGCGTCGCACAATCAGCCCCAGCTCCTTGGGCGCATAAAGCTCCAGCCGCAAAATCACGCCAAAGCGGTCGCGCAGCGGCGCACTGAGCTGCCCGGCCCTTGTGGTGGCCCCCACCAGCGTAAAGCGCGGCAAATCCAGCCGGATGCTGCGCGCGCTTGGCCCCTTGCCAATAATGATATCAATCACATTGTCTTCCATCGCGGGGTAGAGCACTTCCTCCACCTGGCGCGAAAGCCGGTGAATTTCGTCAATGAACAGCACGTCGCCTTCGTTTAGGTTTGTTAACAGCGCGGCCAAATCGCCGGGTTTTTCAATCGCCGGGCCCGATGTTACGCGGAAGTTGACCCCCAGCGCATTGGCAATAATGCCCGCCAGCGTCGTTTTGCCCAGTCCCGGCGGCCCATAGAGCAGCACGTGGTCCAGGGCCTCGCCCCGCCGCCGCGCCGCTTCAATATAGATCGCCAGGTTCTCCTTCGCTTTTTCCTGTCCAATATATTCCCCCAGGGTTTTTGGCCGCAGACTCAGCTCAATTTCGGCGTCCTGCTGTGTCAATTCCGGGGTAAGGGTGCGTTCCTCGTCCATCATGTGCTCCTTCAATACTTTTTCTTTTGAGAAAAAGCATACGCAATCGCATAAAAAAGCCTTGCCCAAACCCAGCAGCGCGGGGCAAACGCGTCGCAAGCACTACCCTGCCAGTAGCTTCAGCGCCGCCTTCACTTTTGTTTGGGTGGGCAATCCTTCGTCCAAATCTCGCAGCACCCGCAGCGCCTCGCCTTGGTCGTAACCCAAAGCCAGCAGCGCTTCCAGCGCTTCGCTGCCGCCCACAACAGGGTTCCCCGCTTCGCGGCTGCCCGCCATGCCCCGGTTGCCGCCATAAGCCTGCAGCTTGTCCTTCAGCTCCAAGCAGATGCGTTCGGCGATTTTTTTGCCCACGCCCTGTGCCCGTGTGAGGGATTTCACATCCCCCGCGGCCACGCAAAACGCCAGCTGCTCGGGACTAAACGCCGAAAGCACGGCAAGCGCCGCCTTGGGCCCCACGCCCGTCACGGCAATCAGCCGCCGGAAGCAGGCCAGCTCGCCCTTCGTCAAAAAGCCAAACAGCTCCAGGGCATCCTCCCGCACGTTCAAATAGGTAAAAAGCGTCACCTGCGCCCCCGCCAAAACCTCGCGCAGTGTGCCGGCCGTCGCCGCACACGCATACGCCACGCCGTGGCAATCCACCGCCAGCATGTTTTCTTCAACGTGCGCCACTTTGCCCGTCAGGCTATAGAACATAACAACCTCCCCTTCGGCCTCCCCCAAAACCCCCTGCCGGCGGCTTGCGGTCTAGTCTTAAACCTTCCCGTCAACGCGCGCCTCACTTGCCACCCAACGCTTCCAGCCAAATCGCGCATTCCATCCGTGCCTTAAGCAGCTCGCAGCCGGTTTCGTCCACGCTGTGAATATCGCCGCCGGCGTGGCAGGCATTGGCGGCGCAGCCGCCGGCACAGTAATACTTTGCCCAGCAATCGCGGCAAGCGGGCTTTGAGGCAAGGGTGCAGCCCGCAAAGTCCTCCACAATGTCCGGCCGGGTGACGCCCTGCCACACATTGCCCATCAAAAATCGCGCGTCCCCCACAAACTGGTGGCAGGGATAAAAATCCCCCGTGGGCGTAACAGCCAGATAGCTCACCCCCGAACCGCAGCCCGCCACGCGCTTATATAAGCATGGGCCGTGCCGCAAATCCAGCAGATAATGATAAAAATCGAAGGCGGCGGGCGTGCCGCGGCGGCGGGCCATTTCGCCCGCAAGGGCGCGGTATTCCGCTTTCACAATTTCAATATCTTCCGGGGTGAGGGCGTGGGCGCTTTCGGGCTCGCACACCACCGGCTCCATCGAAAGCGACGCGAAGCCCAGCGCCTGCAGGTGATACAAATCCCGCGTAAAATCGGGGTTTTGGTGCGTGAACGTCCCGCGTATATAGTAATTTTTGCCCCCGCGCCGCCGCACAAATTCCTGGAACTTTGGCACCACAATGTCGTAGCTGCCTTTGTCGTTCACGGTGCGGCGCAACCGGTCATGCACCGCCTGCCGGCCGTCCAGGCTCAGCACCACGTTGTGCATCTCGCGGTTGCAAAAATCCATCACATCGTCGTCAACCAGCACGCCGTTGGTGGTGAGCGTAAACCGAAAGCGTTTGCCGCAAGCCTGTTCTTTGCCCCGGGCATATCCCACAAGGTCCTTCACAACCTGCCAGTTCATCAACGGCTCGCCGCCAAAAAAATCCACTTCCAAATTTTTGTGGCCGCCAGAACGCGCAATCAAAAAATCCAGCGCCTGCCGTCCAATTTCAAAGGGCATCAGCGCTTCTTTGCCATGGTAGCGCCCGGCCTTTGCAAAGCAATACGCGCACGTGAGGTTGCACGTGTGGCTCACATGCAGGCACAGGGCTTTCAGGTCTTGCAGGGGCTTTTGCCTGTTCATCGCAATTTTTGGCGAAAAAAGCGTTTGCCGGGCAATCAAATCTTCAATCGCTTCCGGCAAGCCGTCCAAATTCTCCCCGGGGAACCGCGCCTGCAATGCCGCGCGAGAAACAGGCCAGTGCGTAATGGCAAAAAACGCCACGGGATCCGTCACATGAACGGCCCCGCTTTCAATGTCTAGCACAATGTTTGCGCCGTGCAGTTGGTAGGCGTGAATCATACGTTATCCCTTTGCGATTCCTTAAATAAAATTTTGCCAAAACGGTTGAGACGGCGCTCTTCGCGCTAAAAAATCGTTGGCAAAAAAGCCCTGCCCGCTTGGAGCAGGGCCGCGCCCGCGGTTTTTGCTCTCATTCCTCGGCGTTGTTTTCGCAGGGCTGGTTTGCAATGCCGCAAGAGGTTTTGCACGCCGACTGGCAGGACGTCTGGCATTCGCCGCAGCCCCCGCTGCACAGGCTTTCCCGCAGGTCGCGGGTTTCGATGGTTTGAATTCTTTGCATGGTTTGGCTCGCTTTCTGTTGATAAATTATAAGGAATCGTGTGGAACGATCGCGAACAAAAGGGCTCATCCCTCCGGAAAAAACGCCCTGTGCACCGCCGCCACGGCGCGGTCGGCGTTGGCCTGG
>JAITBA010000203.1 GCA_031283835.1 Oscillospiraceae bacterium | reverse complement strand
GATCGAAGGACGGAAGGGTCTGGTGGGCGGCATCTGCAACGGGTTTCAGGCACTCATCAAGCTGGGGCTGGTGCCCTACGGAAAAATTTGCGACATGACGCCGGAAAGCGCGACGCTGACCTTCAACAACATCGGCCGCCACCAAAGCAAACTGGTGCGCACGCGGGTGGCCAGCGTGCTTTCGCCCTGGCTGGCACTGTGCGCGCCGGAGGAAGTGCACCTGGTGCCCGTATCCCACGGCGAGGGTCGCTTCATCTGCCCCGCGCCGCTGCTGCACCAGCTGGCAGCCAACGGGCAAATCGCTACGCAATACGTGGATTTGGCGGGCAACCCCACCATGGACGTGCAGTTTAACCCCAACGGCTCCGTGCTGGCGGTGGAGGGAATCACTTCGCCCGATGGCCGCGTGTTTGGCAAAATGGGTCACAGCGAGCGCACGGGCCACGGACTGTATCAAAACGTGCCCGGCAACACCGATAACAAGATGTTCCGCGCGGCAGTGGAATATTTTTCTTAAAATTTTGCTTGACAAACGCATGCGCAGCTGTTATGATCATAACAAGAATGATTCTTTCACATTATAAAGGAGGGCGTGCTGTGCAGCGCAACAGCAAAAAAAGAGCCGCCATCCTTGCGGCCCTGCAAGGCACCCGGGCGCACCCCACCGCCGATTGGATCTATCGGCAGCTAAAGCCCGCGATTCCCGGTTTGAGCCTTGGCACGGTCTACCATAACCTGGTTGCCTTCAAAGAAGCGGGGCTGGCCGTGGGCGTGGCCACGGTGGACGGCAAGGAGAGGTTCGACGGCAACACGGCACCTCACGCGCACTTTATCTGCAAAAAATGCGGCGCGGTGCTGGATGTTTGGGAGGCTGCTCTGCCGGAAGGCACGAACCTGCCCGGCACGGCAGAAAGCTGCCGGCTCACGTGGTATGGCGTTTGCGAGGGCTGCCAGGCAAAAAAAATTGTGTGAATACGCAAGACGAACCGTTTGCATCAAAAGTATGAATGGGATTTTAAAATTAAAAATGAAAGATATCAAGGAGGGCACACCATGGAACTGAAAGGCTCAAAAACCGAACAAAACCTGCTGACCGCGTTTGCGGGGGAATCTCAGGCACACACGAAGTACCTTTATTACGCCTCAAAGGCAAAAAAAGACGGCTTTGTGCAGATTGCGAACCTGTTCACCGAAACGGCGCTGAACGAGAAGGAGCACGCGGAGTTGTGGTTCAAGGCGCTGCACGGGAACAGCATTCCCGCCACAACGGAGAACCTGACGGCCGCCGCCGCGGGCGAGAACTACGAGTGGACGGACATGTATGCGCAGTTTGAAAAAGAGGCGCGCGAAGAGGGCTTTTTGGAGCTGGCGGCGCGCTTTGCGGGGGTTGCAAGGGTCGAAAAAGCGCACGAAGAACGCTACCGCAAGCTGTTGGCCAACATCGAGACAGGCATTGTGTTTAGCCGCGACGGCGACAGCATTTGGAAGTGCGGCAACTGCGGGCACATCCACGTGGGCCCCAAAGCGCCCCAAATTTGCCCGGTTTGCGCCCATCCGCAAGCTTATTTTGAGCTGAAGGCCGAGAACTATTGAGGAGAAGAGCCATGGCAATTGAGCGTGAATTTTATGTCTGCGCGCACTGCGGCAACATCATCAGTTTTGTGGAGGACAAGGGCGTGCAGGTGTTCTGCTGCGGCGAGGCAATGCAAAAAATCTGCCCCAACACCACCGACGCCGCACAAGAAAAACATGTGCCCACGGCGGTTCGGCTGGGCAATTTGTTGCGGGTGACTGTGGGCGCGGCGACGCACCCCATGGCGCCGGAACACCACATTGTGTGGATTGAAGCCGTGGAGCCGCACCGCACCCAGCGCGTGACGCTCGACCCGGCGGGCGCGCCGACGGCTGATTTTTGTGTGGGTGACGGCCGCGTGATGGTCTATGCATACTGCAACCTGCATGGTCTGTGGGCCGCAGAATTTTAACCTACCCAAAAAAAAATAAAAAAATTTGCGCAGCCCCCCCGCAATGCTTGCATTTGCCGGGGGTTTTTGCTATAATATAATCCGAATATTTTTTGACGAGGAGCAAGGATGGATTACGAGCGGCTGACGCCCATGATGCGGCAATATTGGGACGTGAAAGCGCAGTGCCCCGACGCGGTGCTGATGTATCGCCTGGGGGATTTCTATGAGATGTTCTTCGACGACGCGGCAACGGTGAGCCGGGAGCTGGATTTGACGCTCACCGGGCGCGACTGCGGGCTGGACGAGCGGGCGCCCATGTGCGGCGTGCCGTTCCATTCGGCCGATGGTTATATTGCGCGTTTGGTCGAAAAAGGCTACAAAATCGCCATTTGCGAACAGATGGAGGACCCCGCTGCCGCCAAGGGCTTGGTGCGGCGCGAGATTATCCGCATCATTTCGCCCGGCACAGTAATCGAAAGCGAAATGCTGGACGAAAGCAAGAACAACTACCTGTGTTGCTTGCTGCTGGAAGAGGACGGCGCGGGG
>JAITBA010000182.1 GCA_031283835.1 Oscillospiraceae bacterium | reverse complement strand
CGCAGTGTGTTCACCTTTTCCACCTTCACCTTGAACAGCGTTTCGACTGCCTTGGCGATTTCGGGTTTGTTGGCGTCCTTTGCCACCGCAAAGGTGTATTTCTTTTTGCCCTCTTCCTCCGCCGCGCCCACCATGCTCGCTTCTGTAATGATGGGCTTGAGGATGATGTCTTGCGCAAACTTACTCATGCGGCTTCATCCTCCTTTTTTTCGCTCTTGTGGGGCGCATGGAGCGCTTCGATTTGGACCACCGCGTCCTGCAGCACCAGCAGGGTGTTGCAGTCGAGGATTTCGTAGGTTGTCAGCGCGTTGACCGGGGCGATTTTGACCCCCGCAATGTTCCGCGCGCTCTTGTAGATCAGCGTGTCCGCTTCCTTGGTGATGATCAGCGTCTTCTTGCCGGTCTTTAGTGCCGCAAGCACCTTGGCCACTTCTTTGGTTTTAATTTCTTCTAGCCCAAAGCTTTCGAGGACTTTGATTTCGTCGTCGCGCACCTTGGAAGACAGGGCGCTCTTGAGGGCCAGACGCTTCACCTTGCGGTTCAGGCCTATAACATAGTCGCGGGGCTTGGGGCCCAGCGCAATGCCGCCGTGGATCCACTGGGGGCTGCGGGTGCTGCCCTGGCGCGCACGGCCGGAGCCTTTTTGGCGCCACGGTTTTTTGCCGCCTCCGCGCACCTCGCCCCGGGTGAGGGTGCTCTGGGTGCCCAGGCGCTGGTTGGCCAGGTAGCTGCGCACTGCCAGGTGCATTGAAGGCACGTGCGGCTCGATGCCAAACACGGCGTCGTTCAGGGCAACTTCGCCCACAACTTCGCCCGCCGCGCTATAAACGTTCACATTAGGCATTCAGTGCCACTCCTTTCCTTACGCTTTCGCTTTTATGGCAGAGGAGATGAACACAACGCTGCCGCGGGGGCCGGGGATGGCGCCCTTGATCGCGATGGTGTTGTGTTCCGCGTCCACCTGCACAATGGTGAGGTTCTGAATCGTCACACGCTCGTGGCCCAAATGACCGGCGAGCTTTTTGCCCTTATAGACTCGGCTGGGGGTTGAGCACGCGCCCAACGAACCCGCATGCCGCGCCACAGGGCCGGTGCCGTGCGTTTCTTTTAGCCGGCTAAAGTTCCATCGTTTGATGGCACCTGCCGTACCCTTGCCTTTGCTGGTGCCTGTCACGTCCACAATTTCGCCAACCTCAAACAGGTCGGCCTTGAGCACGTCACCCACTTGCAAGGGCTTGCTGAGCTTGAATTCCTTCAGCTTGCGTTTGGGGGCCACGTCCTGCTTTGCAAAGTGGCCTTGCAGGGGCTTGGTCACATTTTTTATGCGGATATCGCCAAATCCCAGCTGCACCGCGTCATAGCCGTCGTTTTCCAGCGTCTTTAAAAAGACCACCGGGCAGGGACCGGCTTCCACAACCGTAACCGGCACGACACTCCCCTTCTCATCAAACACCTGGGTCATCCCAAGCTTTTTGCCGATGAGTGCTTTTTCCATTTGGGTTCCTCCTTTATTGGTTATTGGTTGGCCTTGCAGCCAACTTGACCATTAAGCCTTTGTAGGATGCGTTCAGTTGTTCGCAAGCAAACGCCAAACAAATCCCTACAGCTTAATTTCGATGTCCACGCCCGCGGGCAGTTCCAGCCCCGAAAGGGCTTCCACGGTTTTGCTGGTGGGCCGCAGAATGTCGATCAGGCGCTTGTGGGTGCGCTGTTCAAACTGTTCGCGGCTGTCTTTGTATTTGTGCACCGCCCGGAGCACCGTTACAATCTCTTTTTCGGTCGGCAGCGGCACAGGGCCCGAAACCTGCGCGCCAGAATTTTTTGCGGTCTCGACAATACGCTCGGCGGCTTTGTCGACAAGTGAATGGTCGTACCCCTTGAGCCTGATGCGAATGTTGCCTTTTGCCATAGTACAATCACCTTTCTGTTTTGCGGCGATTTTTGGCTGGAGTTTTGCTACACGCTTCCGGGTGTTTCTCGTTTTCCCGCAACAAAACCCGGAGAATCCCTCCGGGCCAGCGCAAATCGCAAGCCAGTCCTTCGCCCAATTTTTGAATCGGACATGCTCCGCGGAAATTCCCCCGCCAGGCGCGGCAAAACGCCTGCGGGCCACCTCCCGCCTCCACACTGTGCGCAACACAAACCTCTCGGTTCACACAGACGCTTAAAGATTATACCATGCTTCCCCGCAAATTGCAAGCCTTTTTTTGCAGAAAAATAAATTTTTTTGCTACTACTGCCTACTACGCCCCCAACTGTGTATAAAGCCCCTCCAGTTGGGCAAAGCCGCTCACGTCGCGGGCGGCGGCGGCCCTCGAAAAACGGGCCAGTTCACCGGGGTTTTGCAGCAAAGCGGCGAGGGTCTCGGCGGCGGCCCGTGGTTCCATGGGGAGGATTTTCGCGTCCACGCCATCGGTCACCTGGGCACGGGCAGTGGGGAAGTCTGTGACCGCCACGGGTTTGCCCAACGCAAGTGCTTCCATCACGGCCACCGCACGGCCCTCGTAGCGGGACGGCTGCACATACACATCGCACGCCGCCATATAGGGGTAAGGGTTTTCCCGCTTTCCTATTATAATAAAGTGCCGCTCCAAACAATGCCGCGCAATCTGCGCCCGCAGTTCCGCCTCCATGCTGCCATAGCCAATCAAATACCATGTAACCTCCAGCCCCATTGCCAGCAAATGCGCACAAATCAAAATTGCGTTGTCAAAACCCTTGGCATAGCAATAACGGCCCACGCTGAGCAGCACAGCGCCGCGCCGCGGCATATCCGTCGGCACAAAGGCCCGTGCTTTTTCCTGCAACTCTCCCGGGTGCAGCAAATTTTCGAACACAAAGCACTTTTGCGCACAAGAGGCGTGCACTTCGGCAAAGCCTTCCAGCACCCCCTGCGACACACAGGCGACGCCGTCGAATTGCCGCCAAACGTCCGCGTCTTTTTTTCGCGACAGCGCCGCCTGCCTAAAATCTGTGTGCACCCACGCGAATTTTTTCTCCGCCCGCACTTTAAAAGCCGCGTAGTGGTGGGGCCACTGGTAGCTCAACACCGTGTCATATTTCGTCTTGATCCGGGGCAGCAGCGGCAACGCGCCGTCCCAATAGGCTTGCAGCAAAGCAAAGGCTGCGCCGTCGGCGGTGCAGGGCGGGCACGGGAACGCGCGCCGCACATGTCGCTTGGCTCTCAGCCGCGCAAGAGCCAGCAGCGGATGCCGCGGCATCGTTTGCTTCACGGGCCGCAAAAACGTCGCCAACGCCGGCGCTTCCGGCAGCAGGCGCACCCAAGGCGGCAGTTCCGTCAGCAGCGGCCCGCTGTGCGCAAACAGCAACAAATCCACCCGCACCCGTGCCGGGTCGAGTGCCCGCAGCAGCGAAAGCAAACTGCGTTCAATCCCGCCAATTTCGAGCGTTGCGCAGGTGATCAAAATTCGTTTTGGTTCCACAAGAATCATTTTCCTCCCGCTTTATTCGGGCAAACAGGGCAAGTTTTTGGCGGCGCGGCAAAAAAAGACCGCAAACGCAATGCTTCATGTCGTGGAGAACTACTGCAAAAACAAGGCGCGGAGCCATCTCTTTGCATGGGGCCGTATGCGGCGGTGCCAGGGCAAAAACGAACCCGCGTAGTGGTGCAGCGCGGCGCTTTCCTCCCGCACGCAAACAGCGCCGGTGCGATAATCGAAGGGATAAAACACCGGGGAGGGATAAATCGCGATATTCTGCGCCAGGCGCTGCGGGCAATCCTCGCGCCGCAGGCCGCGGTTCTCCAGCAGCGCGGTGAACAGCGGCACATTGGTCACGGGG
>JAITBA010000136.1 GCA_031283835.1 Oscillospiraceae bacterium | reverse complement strand
AATGAGCCACGTATCTACCGGCGGCGGCGCGTCCCTCGAATTTCTTGAAGGCAAAGAACTGCCCGGCATTGCGGCATTGCAGGATAAATAAAATTGCTTTTGTGAGCGCGGGGCGTGGGGAAGGGGACATTTTTTTGAACGGGAAACATTATTTTTGCGCGGGCGCGTTGACGCTGGCCTTGCTGGCCGGGTTATCTGCATGCGGAAAAACGGCACAAAAACCCCCGGTGATAGAATCGGGCGCGACAAGCCAAACAACCGCGAGGCCTGCCCGCGGGACTACCATTGCCCAAACGGGCTTGCTTGCGGGCGCGCGGTTGAACGCCATGAAGGAATTTCCGCTGGGCAGCACCGAGGCGGAAATAGTGGCAACCCTTGAAAGGCTGCAGCTGCAAGCCATTGTGATGACGGACGCCGATGGTGGTTTTCAATATGCGTGTGCGGGCATTCGTTGCCTTTTTGGCCCCGAGAAAACCCTGACGGGCATTGTGCTGGAAAGCGACGCGTTTTTGAGCGACACGAAGCTCACCGTGGGCAGCAGCCTGGAGGAGGTGCGCGACATTTACCCTTCCATGGTGATGACAGACACGCACACCGGGCAAGTGGCCATGGCCATTGGCTTTTTGATTTTCCGCGTCGAAGCGCTTGACGACACAGTGACGGCGTGGGCCTGGACGCTGCAACCCGCGCAGACACAGGCGGCGATTGCGGACGTGACGGCTGCGACGCCGGAGGAAAGCGATGTGCCTTCGCAGAGCGCCCCCGCCGCCACGGTGTGGCAGAGTGACGCGACAACGCGCATCACAACCAACCCGCCGCCGGGCACAGCGCCTTCTTCCACGCCCGGAAAAACGACGACGAAAAGTCTTTATGTAAGCCCGTATTTTCCTGTTGCGGGGCGTGAGCAGGCCTTTAAAACCGCGGCAGGGGAGGCGGCCACGCTTCGTGTTGCACTGCTGGAGCAGGACGAAACCCACGTGGTTTATGCGCTGCAGCTGGAGCCTTATGGTGCGCTGGGCGTGTTTTATATGGATAGTGAACGGATTATTCGCCTGCGCGGTGCGGGGCAAAGCCCCGAGAGCGGCACGGTTGTGTGCCAGCCCACCGCTCGGCCCGACCCGCTTGCCGCCAATGTGCGGGGTGCGCACAGCAGCCTGCAGGTCAATGGCCCGACAGTCACGTTCACGGCCTACGACAGCGCCGCTAGCGGCGTGCCCTTCGAAACCTTTGTTTGGGCCAAGGGCAAGGGTCTGGTGTTCTATCAGCAAGGCTATGGCGCGACACCGGCATTCACCGCGCAAAAATCGTGAAGGAGTTCTCTACCGTATGTCTTTTAAAATCCCCCGTCACCTGAACCGCTTTGTGCAATTTTATCCCGCCGGTAGTGCCAAAATCCCGCCGCAATTGGCAAAACTGCCGCAAGAGCCGCCGGATTTGCGTGCTTTTTTGCTGCCGCTGCCCGCGCCCAAAAAAGCCTACACCTGCTTTGCGCGGGGCGTGGGGGGCGTGCTGTGGCTTGGCGCGCCCAACGGCTTGGTACGCTACGACCCCGGTGCGCCCGGCAAAGAGGATCGCGTGTGGTTTTTTAGTGCGCCGCAGATGCTACCCCATGCGGAAGTGACGGCTATTTTGCCCGCGGAAGACACAGAGGACGAAAGCGTGTGGGTGCAAACCGGTGCGGGTGCGGCGGCAAAAATCACGCTGCGTGCCCTCGAAGCCGAAGAAAAGGCCGATTTGCTGTTGGACGAAACCCTGCGCGTGGTGGATCGGCGAGGGATGGTGTCGCAGCGGGGGCTGCAAGCGCCCCGGCGGCTCGATTTGCTCTTGCCCTACAACGAAAGCGACAATGACGGCTGTTTTGGTTGTGGGTTTGCGCTGGGCGAGTTGTTTCACTATGCCACACTGCGCCGTGCGCTGGGCGCGCGCCACCCCAAAACCCTGCGGGCGAAGGCCATCGCGGTCCGTGCCAGCGAAGCGATGCTGCTGCTAATGATGATCCCCGGGCGGGGCGACGGCTTTGTTGCCCGCACCTATCTTGCGCCGGAAGAGCCCATCCCCGACGGCTGGTTTTTCCGCAAGCTGGGCGACGGGACTGCCGAGGTAGTGGACACGCCAACGGCTGTTGCCGCCGGCAAGGCAGGTTTGCGCGTCCCCGCGGCGGTTCCTGTGCCCGCGCGTTTGGCCCGGCTCCACGAGAACGAAGGCATTGCCGGGGTGGGGCTGGTCTTTAAGGGCGACACCAGCTCGGATGAAATCACCTCTCACTTTGCGCATTTATATTATCTGCACGAAATTTTGGGCCCGGAAGACCCGGAACTGGACGCGCTGGCTGTGCAGGCGATTAAAGCGACAATGGCGCACATTCTTGACCACGGATTTGAGCTGTGGGACGCCTTTGGGGCGCCCACCACCTGGGCAAAGTGGAGCCCGCGCTACTTTGCTTTTGACGCGCCCGGTTGGGTGGACGCGCCCCTCAACGCGGCGGAGCTGCTGATGTATCTGCGTGTGACAATGGCTGTCACAGGGGAAGGCGGACGCTGGCAGGCGGCCTATGACGACCTGCTGGCCCGGGGATATGCGGAGTTGACAACGAAGCACGCCGAACGACTGGAGCAATATACCCTGCATGAGGGAATTGCCCCCGCCGCAGAAATTATGTACGGCGACCACTGGCTGGCCACCACCGCCTTTTGGCTGCTGATTCAACTGGAGCCGGACGCGGCCCGCCGGACACAATTTCGGGCCGGCTACAAGAGCTGGCGCGGCAGCATTGGCCGCGAGCACACCCCCGGCTATGATTTTCCCTATCACTTGGCTTGCCCGGGCGAACCCATTGATTGGCAGCGCATGGAACTGTGGTTTCGGCGTTTTGCGCCCAGCCGCCTGGCTGCCGGTTTGTGCGTTGTTGGCCGGCACGACGTGCCCCGACGCCCCTGTTCCGGCGCCGAAACCCCCGAAACCGGCTGCCTGCTGCCGCCCGACGAGCGCTGCATTGCCAAACTTGACCGCAACCCCCTTGCGCTTGTGGACGAAAACGACCCCAACGGCGAATATTTGGTGGAAAGCTGCTATGTCTATACCTTTGCGTATTGGCTGGGGCGGTGGCACGGGCTGATTGAAGAATAAAAAAATCAAAATCATGTGGGCATGAAGAAGATAAAATGAAAAATATGTCTTGACATTTCTTTGACGATGTGTTATACTGAATGCAATCTTTTTGCAAGGAGCCAACGTATGAACCCTGCTAACCGCAGCTTTTTCTTTTTTAGCAGCTTTGCCAACTACTTTTGGCAGGGCGCGTTGCGGCATGCGGTTGAAGAGTAAGCCGGTGGGCTGAACAAAATCAACACAACCCGCAGCGAATCGAAAGCTGCGGGTTTTTTTGTCGCTTTGCCGTGCGCAAAGCAATTTTTGAAAAAATGAAAGGAACCTCCCCATGATTGTCATCCTCAAACAAAACCACGACCCAAAGCAGCTCGATGAGCTGCGTGCCTGGCTCGAAGAACAAAACGTTGCCATCCAGGCAAACTACGGCGTGCATTCCACCGTTTTGGGTTTGATTGGCGACACAGCGGCCATTGACAGCGACCTGATTGAGGCGCTCGACATTGTTGAAACCGTCAAGCGCGTGTCGGAGCCTTATAAGAAGGCCAACCGCAAGTTTCACCCCGAAAACAGTGTGATCCCCGTGGGCGTCACCACGGTGGGCGGGCTTGATTTTGCCGTGATGGCGGGGCCGTGCTCGGTGGAAAACAGGGAGCAGCTGTGCGAAGTGGCCCACGCGGTGAAGGCGGGCGGCGCGACGATTTTGCGGGGCGGCGCGTTTAAGCCGCGCACGTCGCCCTACGCTTTTCAGGGCATGCGCGAAAGCGGCATCGACCTGCTGCTGGAAGCCAAAAAGCAAACCGGTCTGCCCATCGTCACCGAAATCATGGATATTTCGCACCTGGACGCCTTTGCCGATGTGGACTGCATTCAGGTGGGCGCGCGCAACATGCAAAACTTTGAGCTGCTCAAGGAGCTGGGCCATTGCAACACGCCCATTTTGCTCAAGCGAGGCCTTTCGAGCACCATTCAGGAATGGCTGATGAGCGCGGAGTATATTATGGCCGGGGGCAACGAAAACGTGATTTTGTGCGAGCGCGGCATTCGCACGTTCGAAACAGCCACCCGCAACACCCTCGACCTTTCTGCCGTGCCGGTGATTAAGGAGCTGTCGCATCTGCCGATTATTATTGACCCCAGCCATGCCACCGGCATTTCGCGCTACGTGAAGCCCCTGGCCATTGCGGCGGCGGCCATCGGTGCCGACGGCATTATGACCGAAGTGCACAACAACCCCGCCAAAGCCATGTGCGACGGTCCGCAGTCTCTTACTCCCGCTCAGTTTGCCGAAATGATGCGGGAGATACAAGCCATAGTTGCGGTAAGGCGATAGGGCAGTTCCACATGACAGGAAGCAGTGCATTTGCAGCCTTTTTAGCCCTTGCCGCGTCAAAAATGGCCAAAACGCCAAAATTTTGGTGCGAAGAATCACAAAAGGAGACAACGATGACAACCGTACCTATTTCTCTTGGCGCGCGCAGCTATGATGTGCACATTGGGGCGGGGCTTTTGGCGGGCTGCGGGGCGTTTTTTGCGGGCTACAAAAAAGCGCTCATCGTCACGGATAGCAATGTGCAGGCGCACGGCTACGCGCGCCGTGTGCAGGCGGCGCTGGATATCCCGAGCGAAGTTTTTGCCTTTTTGGCCGGAGAGCAGAGCAAAACCCTGCACACCTATGAGCAGATTCTCAACGCGTGTGCGGCCTTCAAAATCACGGAAAGCGACTGCTTGGTGGCCGTGGGCGGCGGCGTTGTGGGGGATTTGACCGGCTTTGCGGCGGCCACATGGCGGCGGGGTGTGCCCTTTGTGCAGGCCCCCACCACGCTCCTGGCCATGGTCGATAGCTCTGTGGGCGGCAAAACCGGCGTGAACCTCGACGTGGGCAAAAACCTCGCGGGGGCGTTTTGGCAACCGTCGCTGGTGCTGGCAGAC
>JAITBA010000040.1 GCA_031283835.1 Oscillospiraceae bacterium | reverse complement strand
CGTGCTGCACGAAAACGACAGCGTGGAGTTCCTGTATTTTATGGGAGGGGGTTGCTGATGGCGTTCACAAACGAACAGCTGGAACGCTATTCCCGCCATATTTTGCTCAAAGAAGTGGGCGTGAAGGGGCAAAAAAAGCTACAAAACGGCAAGGTGCTGGCCATTGGCGCGGGCGGCCTGGGTGCCTCTGTGGCGCTGTATTTGGCTGCGGCAGGCATTGGCACCATTGGCATTGCCGACGCGGACGTGGTTGATCTTTCGAATTTGCAGCGCCAGGTGATTCATGCCACCCGTGACATTGGCAAACCAAAGGTGGAATCCGCCAAAGAGAGCATGCAAGCCATCAATCCGGAGGTGCAGGTCAACACGTACTTTACTTATGTGAATGCCTCTAATATCGCCGATCTGATTGCGGGTTATGATTTCATCCTCGATTGCACCGACAATTTTCAGGCAAAATTTTTAATCAACGACGCTTGTGTGCTGGCAAAAAAACCCTTCAGCCATGCGGGAATTATTCGTTTTAAAGGCCAGCTGATCACCTATGTGCCGTCGGGGCCCTCGCAGCGCGAAGGCGCAGGCCCCTGCTACCGCTGCGCCTTCAAAGAGCCGCCGCCGCCCGATGCGGTGCCAACTTGCCGCCAGGCAGGGATCATTGGAGCTATGGCCGGGGTAATTGGCAGCTTGCAGGCCCTGGAGGCCGTGAAATATTTTATCGGGGCAGGGCAACTGCTCACCGGGCAGTTGCTGACCTACGACGCGCTGACGATGGAGTTTCGCAAAATCAAGCTGCCGCGGCGCGCAAGCTGCGCGGTGTGCGGCACAAGCCCAACGATTCTGAAGCCTTTCGATTATGCGCCGCTCGTGTGCGACCTAAAAACGGAGGGTGGCCATGACGCTTGAACTTTTGCAAGCAGACTTTGACGCGCTGGTGCGCCGCGCCCGTGCCGAACTGCCCAACGAGGCCTGCGGGCTGCTGGCGGGCAGCCTAAAAGACGATGAGGCTAAAATTCACAAGCTATATAATTTGACCAATATGGACCACAGCCCGGCGCATTTTTCAATGGATCCACGAGAGCAGTTGGAAGCTGTGAAGGATATGCGTCAACGGGGTTTGCAGCTCCTTGCCAACTGGCATTCGCACCCCGGCACCCCCGCGCGACCCTCGCCGGAGGATATTCGCCTGGCGCTCGACCCGAAGCTGCGCTACCTGATTTTATCCCTAGAAACGGAAGCGCCGGTACTAAAAGCCTTCCGGATTGTTGGCGGGGCAGCGGAAGAGGAACCCTTGCATATCATATAAACATAAAAATTTCTTACATTTTACCGCTGTTTATTATATAATTGTGATGAAAGGGTTGCCTATGAAACGGATCTCCGTGCTGCTGCTTGCCCTGTGCCTGCTTGTGGGCTGCGCCGCACAAAACCCTGCCCCTTTGCAGCCAACCGTGCGCATGCCTCAACGTGTGGTCGCCGCCTCGGGCAGCTTTGCGCAAATTTGGCAGCTGGCGGGGGGCACGCTGCAGGGCACCACCAACGATAGCTTTGAAGACGGCTTTGCCGACCCGGCGCTTGTGGAAGATGTTGGCGGGGTGCACAGCCCCAGCCTCGAAAAAATCTTGGCCCTTGCGCCCGATTTGTTGTTGCTTTCCAGCGATATCCCCAAGCAGGCGGCGCTGAAGGAACAACTGGCCGCCGCGGGCATTTTTGCAAACTATTTTTCGCTGGAGACGTTCGAGGATTATTTGGCCATGCTGGAATTTTGCACGAACTTCACGGGTCGCAGTGATTTGTATCAGCAAAACGGGCTGGCCGTGCAAGCAAAAATTCAAAAAATTTTGCAACAGCCCCATAACACGTATGTGCCGAAGGTTTTGCTTGTGCGGGTGGGCGCCGGAAGGGTTACGGCCCGGGGCAGCAACACCATGGCCGGGGCGATGCTCAAGGACCTGGGCTGCGTGAACATTGCCGACAGCGATGCGAGTTTGCTGGAGGAACTGAGCCTGGAGGTGATTTTGCGGGAGGATCCGAATTTTATTTTTGCCACCGCCATGGGCAACGACACGGCAAAAACCCAACAGATCCTGCAAGCCGCCCTCTTGGGCAACCCCGCTTGGGCGAGCTTGAGCGCCGTGCGAAACAATCACTATTTGATGTTGCCAAAAGCGTTGTTTCACCAAAAGCCCAACAACCGCTGGGACGAAGCCTATCAGTATCTTTTGGATTTGCTCTATGGATAAACGCACTGTGCGCGTGCTTGTGCTGGCCTGCCTGGGGCTGCTTTTGGCTGCCGGGCTGGCGTTGCGCTTGGGCGCGGTGCCCCTTTGGCAGGCCCCTGCGGCGGCGCGGCGTATTTTGCTCTTTGTGCGGGTGCCGCGCTTGCTGGCGGCGGCTCTGGCCGGGGCGGCGTTATCGGCGGCGGGGCTCATCATTCAAACCGTGCTGGCCAACCCCTTGGCAGGCCCTAGCATTCTGGGCATAAACGCCGGGGCGGGGCTGTTTGCGGCGGCGGCCATGGCATTGCTGCCTGCCGCGCTGTTCCCCGTGCCCCTGGCAGCCTTTGCGGGGGCGCTGTGCTCTATCTTGCTGGTGTTCGCCGTTGCGCGAACCACGGGAGCCTCGCGCATTACCATCGTGCTCGCGGGGGTTGCGATTTCTAGCTTGATGACCGCTGGCCTTCACACCCTAAATGTGCTGTTCCCCGAAGTTTTGGCACAGCTGCGGGATTTTCAGACCGGGGGCTTTGCGGGCGTTGCGCAAAAGCAGCTGCTCCCCGCCGGCATTTTGATTGGCCTGGGCCTGGCAGCGGCGCTGCTCTTTGCGGGGGAGCTGGATATTTTGGGCCTGGGCGAAGAAACCGCCGGTGCTCTGGGCCTGCACGTAAAACGCTGGAGGCTGTTGTTTTTGGCGCTAGCGGCGGCTTTGGCAGGGGCGGCGGTCAGCTTTGCGGGGCTTGTTAGCTTTGTGGGGCTCATTGTGCCGCACGCGGTGCGGTTGCTGGCACGGGGCGGCGGCAAACGGCTGCATCTGGCTCTGTGCGCATTGTTGGGCGCGGCCTTTTTGATTTTGTGCGACACGGCGGCTCGCACCTTTTTTGCGCCCTACGAACTGCCCGTGGGCATCTTGATCGCTTATCTTGGGGCACCGTTTTTTCTGTGGCTGCTGCTGCGGAACAAGAGGGCGCGCCATGCTTGAACTGTGCGGCGTTTCCGGCGGCTACGGCAAAAAAATGATTGTGCGGCACCTTTCGCTGGTCGTCCCCGACGGGGCGATTACCGCGATTTTGGGGCCCAACGGCTGCGGCAAAAGCACCCTGCTCAAACTGCTGTGCGGGCAGTTGGAACGCAAACAGGGCGACGTGCTGGTCGGCCGCAAAAGCATCGCGGACTACCCCCGCGCGGTTTTGGCACAGCAGATTGCCTACTTGCCCCAAAGCCGCGCTGTGCCCGATATTTTGGTGGAAACCCTTGTGCTCCATGGGCGCTTCCCCTGGCTTGGCACGCCCCGGGTATATCTGAAAGCGGATCGCGCTTTGGCCCGGGAGGCCATGGCACAGACGGGAATTTTGCACAAAGCAAAAATGCCGCTGCCCTCTCTTTCGGGTGGCGAGCGGCAAAAGGCCTACCTTGCCATGGCGCTGGCGCAGTGCACGCCGCACATTTTGCTGGATGAACCCACGGCCTACTTAGACATTGCCTGCCAGCTGGATTTTTTGGCGCTGCTGCAACAGCTCAAGGCGCAGGGCAAGGCCGTCGCGGTGGTGTTGCACGACATCCCCATGGCCCTAGAAACCGCGGATCACATTGCGGTGCTGCAAAGCGGAAGCCTTGTGGCACAGGGCACGGCGACAGAAATTTTGCACAACGGTGCACTCGAAACGGCTTTTGGCGTGCGGATGGTTACGGAACCAAGCCTCCGGTTCGCGCCGCGTCATATGGGATGATTGGGGGAACACCACTGCGCGGAGGGCGGGGCCGCCGTGCAAGCCGCAGCGCTGCATATCCGTGACAATTCCGCTCATCACAGGCCCTCGTGCAGGGTGCGCGCGATGATATCGTTTTGCAAATCCCGGGTCAACTCGGTGAAGTAGGCGCTGTAGCCCGCGATGCGCACCAGCAGGTCGCGGTGCTCCTCGGGGTGCTGTTGGGCCTCCAGCAAGTCTGCCTGATTTAGCACGTTGAACTGCACGTGCCACAGCTTTAGGTCGTGCCAGGCCTGGATAAAGCTCACCAGATTATCCGTGCCCACCTCGCCCGCAACGCAGGCGGGGCCGAGCTTGATGTTGAGCAGCCGCGAGGCGTGCTCACAGCGGCCATAATTCTTTGACGCAACGTTCGAAAGCAACACGGCAGTGGGGCCGTTGCGGTCCGCCCCCTGCGACGCACTGGATCCATCCGAAAGCGGCATAAATGCCCGGCGGCCGTCAGGCGTGGCGCTCACCACCTTGCCAAAGGGCACGTGAGAAGTGAAGGGCACCAGCCGCAAATCGAGCCGCACCCCCAGCTCTTGCGAGTACTTC
>JAITBA010000030.1 GCA_031283835.1 Oscillospiraceae bacterium | reverse complement strand
ATAGCCGTTCCGCATACCATTAAGCATTTTTTGTAATCTTTTTTAGCTCGCGCGAATCCAACACAAACGCTCTGCGGAACTGCTGGATTTTGCGGGGGCATTTTTTTTGCCCGAATGGTTCATTTTCCCTTTCGGGTGGGCATACTATCCACAAACCCAAACAAAAAGGAGCGTGGAATTATGCCTGCAAAGAACCAACAAAAAGCACAGCCCCGGCAAGACGTTAACCGCGAAGCAAAGAAGCTCACGCGCGAAAGCGGCGCGCCGGTGGCCAACAACACCAACATTATGACCAACGGGCCGCGGGGCGGCGCAATGCTGCAAGACGTGTGGTACCTGGAAAAAATGGCGCACTTCGACCGGGAGGTTATTCCTGAGCGGCGCATGCACGCCAAGGGCAGCGGCGCGTTTGGCACCTTCACCGTCACGCGCGATATCACGCGATACACCAAGGCGAAGATTTTTGACAAAGTTGGCAAGCAAACCGATTTGTTCGCGCGGTTCTCGCTGGTGGCGGCGGAGCGGGGCGGCAGCGACGTGGACCGCGATATCCGCGGCTTTGCGCTCAAATTCTACACCGACGAGGGCAACTGGGATTTGGTGGGCAACAACACGCCGGTGTTTTTTCTGCGCGATCCGCTGCGCTTCCCCGATTTGAACCACGCCATCAAGCGCGACCCAAAAAACAACCTCAACAACCCGCAGGGCAAATGGGACTTTTGGACGTCTTTGCCGGAGGCGCTGCACCAGGTTACCATCACCATGAGCGACCGGGGCATCCCCGCCAGCTACCGCCACATGCATGGCTTCGGTTCCCACACCTTCAGCATGATCAACGCCAAAAACGAGCGCTGCTGGGTCAAGTTCCACTTTCGCACCGAGCAAGGCATTCAAAACCTCAGCGACCAGCAGGCCATGGAGGTGATTGCCCAAACCCGCGACAGCCACCAGATTGACCTGTTCAACGCGATTGATAAGGGCCAGTGCCCCCGCTGGACGCTGTTCCTCCAGGTGATGACCGAGCAGCAGGCCGCCAGCCACCCCCACAACCCCTTCGACCTGACCAAGGTCTGGCTCCATAGCGATTTTCCGCTGATGGAAGTGGGCGTGATGGAGCTAAACCGCAACCCCGAAAATTATTTTTCCGACGTGGAGCAGGCCGCCTTCGACCCCAGCCATGTGGTGCCGGGCATTGGTTTTTCGCCCGATAAAATGTTGCAGGGCCGTCTGTTCAGCTACGGCGACGCGCAGCGCTACCGCTTGGGTGTCAACGCGCACCAAATCCCCGTCAACGCGCCCAAGTGCCCGTTCCACGCCTATCACCGCGACGGCACCATGCGCGTGGACGGCAACTACGGCGCCACCGTCGCCTTTCAGCCCAACAGCGCAAACGAGTGGGGCCAGCAGCCGGAACAGCAGGAGCCGCCCCTGCGCAGCCAAGGCGATGTGTGTCACTACGAGCCAAAGGACGACCCCACCGACGACTGCTTCGACCAGCCGGGTCGGTTGTTCCGCCTGATGAGCGAAGAACAAAAGCAGGCCCTCATCAGCAACACCAACGCCGCCATGTGCCAAAACGGCATTTCTGTGAGCCAAAATGTGCGTCTGCGCCACGCCGCCCACTGCTTGATGGCCGATCCCGACTACGGCGCTCGCATTGCCAAGTGCATGCAGCTAGACCTCGACGAGGTCAAGCGCCTTGCAAGGCTCAACCACGCGGATTTGATGGCGGCTACTTCCTTTGCTTAAAAGAAAAAGAAGCAAGAAAAAACTTTTTTGGGAGGACAAGTATGCACCTCATGGGGCTGCTCCTTGGTCTGAGCACGTTCGTTATCATTGGGGCACTGCACCCGGTGGTTATCAAGGCAGAGTATTATATTGGCAAGCAGTGCTGGCCCGCATTTTTGGCGGCGGGGCTGGGGTGCTGCGCGGCGGCGTTGTTGGTGCGCGTGCAATGGATGAGCGCACTGCTGGCGGTTTTTGGGTTCTCGCTGCTGTGGAGTATCGGGGAACTGTTTAAGCAGGAAAAGCGCGTGCAAAAGGGGTGGTTCCCGGCCAACCCCAAGCGGCACAACGCTACTTCGTCACCGCTTATCGACGCAGATTCCGCCGAGTAATCCAACAGCCGTTCCCTATGGCGTTTGCATTGTATTTGCGGTCTTTATTTGGCCCACGCAATGACTTCGCCTTCGCCCGTGCGGAATTAAAATTTCCTTGCAATCCCTCGCAAAGCATGCTATAATGGGTGCTATGAAACGAAACGTCCTGTGCACCCTGGCCTTCGACGGCAGCGCGTTCCATGGCTGGCAACGGCAACCCAATGCCTTCACCGCACAGCAGGCGGTGGAGGCAGCTGTGCTACGCGTGACGGGCGAAAACACGCCGGTGGTTGGGTGCTCCCGCACCGACGCGGGGGTGCACGCGCGCATGTTCTGCTGTCATTTTCGCACGCAAAGCGCGGTGCCGTGCGCAAAATTGCCCGCCGCGCTGAATTTTTATCTGCCGGACGCGCTGTCCGTGCAATGCTGTGAAGACGTGCCGGACGCATTCCACGCGCGCTATGACTGCAAAGAAAAAACGTATCGCTACCATTTGCGCAACAGCCGCACCCGCGACCCGTTTTTGCTGCGGCGCGCATGGTTCGAGGGTGCGCCCATGGACGCGGCGCTGCTGCACGCGCAAGCACAAGATTTTTTGGGCACGCACGACTTCAGCAGCTTTTGCGCGGCGGGGGCCGACACAAAAACCGCCGTGCGCACAGTGCGCCGCTTCGAGGTGACGCGCGAGAGCGACGACGTGTTCTTCACCGTAGCCGCCGACGGCTTTCTCTATAACATGGTGCGCATCATGGTGGGCACGTTAACAGATATCGCCAAAGGCAAGCGCCCTCCCGGCTGCATCCCAGGCGTTTTAGCGGCCAAAAACCGTGCCGCCGCAGGTCTCACCGCCCCGGCCGCAGGCCTGTTTTTGTGGGCCATAAACTATTAGGGCGTGTTGACACTAAGAACCTGTATTCACAAGCGTATTAGCAGTGTATGGAAGTGCGAGATTTTGATGACAGCCTCGGCAGAAGCGGTAGTGATTTCGTAATCCTTGCTGAG
>JAITBA010000011.1 GCA_031283835.1 Oscillospiraceae bacterium | reverse complement strand
GTTCTTCTTTGATTTTTGACGCAAGGGGATTCAGGATGTTTTCCGGTAGAATCGGCGTCCAGCAAACATAGGGGTCGGGCACAGTCTTTGAGCGGTTTTGGCTCACGCGCACGCCGTCCGGCTCAAAGGATGTCAACCGCGTGCAGTTGAGCAGCTCCACGCCCGCGTCAAAAAGATACTTGAGCAGATACCCGCGATTGGCCGTGCACGCGCCTTTCATGAACAAAGGCTGCAGCTCAACCACCTGCACCTGTTTGCCGTGCTCCTTTGCGAGGAAGTAGGCCACTTCGCAGCCAACAACGCCGCCGCCGATGATCACCACGCGCCGTTTGCCCGCAAGCAGAGCGGGGTCGGCCAGCACATCCACGGCTTGCAGCGGCGGGTGTGCCTCGTAGCCCGGCAACCGCAGGGCCACGTTGTCGGTGCCCGCCGCCACCACAATCTGGTCGAAGCCGGTCAAGTTTTGCGCTGTGGCCTCTGTGTTCAAGCAGAGCGTCAGGTCGTATTCCGCGGAAGATTTTTGGGCCCAGGCGCGCAAATATTCCAGGTAATTCGCAAAATCGAACTTGATGCCCGGCACGCAACCGGGAACAATGCGCCCGCCCAGCGCGCCGCTTTTTTCAAACAGTGTGACGCCGTGACCCCGCTGCGCGGCCACAACAGCACAGCTAACACCTGCGGGCCCACCGCCCACCACGGCAATTTTCTGCGGCTTTTCGGCCTTTTGCGGCGTTGCCGGATAGATTTCTTCGAAGGCGGTGCGGGGGTTGACGGCGCACTGGGGGTGGCCGCCTTCCACAAATTCGTTAATACAGCCCTCCTGGCAGCCAATGCAGGGGATAATGTCGTCCACGCGGCCCGCGCGCGCTTTGTTGGGCCATTCGGGGTCGGCCAGCAGGGGGCGGCCCAGCATCACCATGTCGCACCGGTTGCCGCGCAAAGCCTGCTCCGCCAGGTCGGGGTAACCCAGCTTGCCCACGCCCACAATGGGCACCGGCAAACCCGCGTTGCTGCGAATGTTTTCTTTTGCAAAAAAATCCTTTGTAATTTGCGCAATGTCGAGGTAGCACCCGGGGGGCATGCCTTCGGGCATGTGGCACAGCCACCAGTTGTCGTAGCAGCCAAGGTCCGCGTCGATCAAATCCACACCGGCCTTCACCAAATTTTTCAAGTAATCCAGGCTTTGCGCAATCGTGCGGCCATTTTTAAATTTTTTCATGTGGGTGCCGTCCATGCGCTCCCCAAACGTTTCGTTCAGCGCAAGCGAAAGGTCAATGCGATACATGATGGGAAAATCGTTGCCGCAGCGCGCGCGAATCGCTTCGATCATTTCAATTCCAAAGCGCTGCCAGTCGGCATAGCGGCCCAGCTTGCGCCGGTTAAAGGCCGGGTTGGTCAGCTGCTCAATCATATACCCCTCGTGCCCGTGCAGATACACGCCGTCCAGCCCTGCCGCCTTCGAATCGGCGGCGGCCTGGCCAATGGCCTTCACCATGCCGCGAATCCGCAAATCCGTCAGGGGCAGGCAGGGCACCTGGGGCATGTAATAATTGGGGTTTAGGCTGGCCGACACCGGGAATTTGTATTTGTTGAGCAAGCACTGCGGGTTGCCCACGCGGCCCAGCCCGGCCGAAAGCTGAATAAACACCCGGGCGCCGTGGTTGTGGCAGCGCTGCGCCAGCCCGCGCCAGCCCGCAAACACCGTGCGGCTGCGGTCAATGCGCGGAAAATAGCTCAAGCTTCCCAGTTCGGTCAGCGATGTGTCGATGTGGTGCGTCACGGGGATTAGCCCTGTGGTGATAAGCCCCACGCCGCCTTTGGCCCGCTCCGCAAAGTAGGCCAGCATTTTTTCGTTGGGCCGCCCGGTTTCCTCACACATGCTAATGTTGCCCATTGGGGCCATCACCAGCCGGTTTTTTAACTGCAGCCGGTTGATTTGGATGGGGGAAAACATCGCTTCGTAGGGATGCAGGTTCTGCGTCATTTTGCCCTTCGGGGCGGTTGCGCCGTCAAGGAACCAATCGCCGAACCAGCGTGTCAATTCCATCAGCCGGGGGTCCTGTTGCATGGGTAATCCCTCCTGTTTATACTATTCCGCGGCAAAATTCTAATGTTCTGTGGCGTGTTGATCATATGAATTCCAACGCCCCTGTTTCCATGTTCAGTTTGCGATAATAGCAGCTGCGGCGGTTGTCGCCGTCGGCGTCTTTTGTGTGGCAAATGCCGCCTTTGACGGGCCGAACAAGATAAACCAGCGAGTTCTGCTCACAGTTGACGCGAATTTCTTCCAGCGCAAAGCCGTTGCCGCTTTCCTCCGCGCCTTTCATCCACAAGCGGTTGCGCGAAGTGCTCCACAGCACCAGCGACCGCGTGCGCGCCGCCGCGCAAAACGCTTCCTCGTTGGTGTAGGCCAGCAGCAGCACCTCGCGCGTTTGCGCGTCTTGCACCGCCACGGGCAGCACCCCCGCCACAGCGTTGAGCTTCTGCCAATCCAATTGCAGCGTTTTGGTTTCTTCCATGGTGCGCTCCCATCTAACTACTGTCACTTAAATTGAAAAGCGTTCGATTCCTCGGCTATCCCTACCCTTCAGGGTTTTTTGGGCTTGAGGAGGTCTAATTAAAAAGCGTTCGATCCCTCGGCTATCCCTACCCTTCCACCTGCGCGGCCACCACGCTGCCGCCGGCGTATTGCGCGCGCAGCTTGGGCTTTTCGATTTTGCCGGTGGCGTTGCGGGGCACGGGGGCAAAGATGATTTTGCGTGGGCGCTTGTAGCGGGGCAAATCGCCGCAAAAGGCGGCAATGTCTTCTTTGGTGCAGGCCATGCCGGGTTTTACTTCGATGATAGCCGCCGCAATTTCGCCCAAACGCAGGTCGTTCAGGCCAATCACCGCCACATCTTTGATGGCAGGGTGCGCGCGCAAAAAGTCTTCAATCTGCACGGGGTACAAATTTTCGCCCCCAGTGATAATCACATCCTTCTTGCGGTCCACAAGATAGATGAACCCGTCCGCGTCTTGGCGGGCCATGTCGCCCGTGTGGAGCCAGCCATCTTGCAGCACCGCGGCCGTCGCTTCCGGGTCTTTATAATACGCCAGCATAACCCCATGGCCCTTGACGCTCAGCTCGCCCACTTCGCCCTGGGGCACGGGGCAGCCCTGCTCGTCAATAATCTCGGTTTGCCAGCCGTAGCCCGCAACGCCAATGGCCCCCACCTTGTGAATATTTTCCACTCCCAAGTGCACACAGCCGGGGCCAATGCTTTCGCTCAGGCCATAATTGGTGTCGTAGGCATGGGTCGGGAACCGCTGCTTCCAGCGCTTGATCAGGCTCGGTGGCACCGGCTGCGCGCCAATATGCATCAGGCGCCAACCCTCCAGGTCATAATCCTCCAGCTTCAGCTCACCGCTGTCCAGGGCGTCCAAAATATCCTGGGCCCAGGGCACCAGCAGCCACACCACCGTGGCCCCTTCCCAGCTGGCGGTTTCCAATATCCACCGGCTTTGCGTGCCCCGCAGCAGCACAGCCCGCCCGCCGCTCAGCAAACTGCCAAACCAGTGCATTTTTGCCCCCGTATGATAGAGCGGTGGAATGCACAAAAACACATCGTCGTGGGTTTGGCTGTGGTGCTGCCACTCCACCTCGCAGGCGCACACCAGCGCGCGATGGTTGTGCAAAATTGCTTTTGGAAAGCCCGTGGTGCCCGATGAAAAATAAATCGCGGCCGCGTCTTCGTCGTGCAGCGTAACCGGCAGAGGCTTGGGGCTGCACTTGGCCGCCAGGGTAGCGTAGGGTTTGGCATACACCGGCCGCTCCCACGGCTCCCCCACAAACAGCTGCAGCCGCAAATGAATTTGCTCCTGCACCGCGTTCATGCGCCCCGTGAATTCCGGGCCAAAAATCAAAATATCCACGTCGGCCAGCTCCAGGCAATAGGCAATTTCGTCAGATGAATAGCGAAAATTCATGGGCACCACAATGGTGCCCGCCTTCAGCGCGCCAAAATAAATGGGCAGCCACTCAATGCAGTTCATCATCAAAAGCGCAACTTTTGTGTTGCGCGCCGCGCCGTTTTGCAGCAGCAAATGAGCAAATTGGTTGGCCTGCTCGTCAAAGGCGTGCCAGGTGAGGGTTTTGCGATACCCCGAGTGAAGGTTGCGCTCCACCAGGCTCATCTCCTTCCAGTCGGGCTTTTTGGTTTCCAGCTCCCGAATTTCCGGGTTGACCTCGACCAGCGCGATTTCGTCGCCGTAGTGCGCGGCGTTGCGCGCCAAAAATTCCGTAATGGGCATACATGCCTTCCCTCGCTTCAAAAAAAATGGTTGCATTTTCTATTAAAAAATAGTAACATATTTTTAACAGAATGTCAAATGCTAAATATGCGTTTTCTCCGATAAGGTTGTTCCCCCGTTTACAAAATATTCATTTGCATTTTCCGCTTAAATATAGTATAATATGTAGCAGACATTTTGTGTGGGGAGGATATGGGGTTGCGGCTTGCGCAAAAAAAGCGAGTATTTGCCTTGCTGGCGGCAGCCGTGCTGCTCTCGGCGGCGCTGGGCGCGTGCGGCAGCGGGCAGGGCACCCCCGAAACCACGTCGTCGCCGGCAACCACCACCGCGCCGCAGCAAAAACCGCCGCAGACCAACACCATCGCGCTGCCCTTTGCCAACCGCGACGTGCTCAACCCCTACAAATTGCAAACAGAGCTGAACATGGAACTGCACACGCTGCTCTACGAAGGCCTGTTCACCACCGACGATACCTTCAAGGCGCAGCCGGTGCTGGCCAAAAGCATTGCGCAAACAGACGCGCTGCGCTGGCAAATCACCCTGCAGGCCGGCAGGGTGTTCCACAACGGCAACCCCGTTGCCGCCGCCGACGTGCTATATTCCTTCGAGAAAGCACGCGGCACAACGTATTATGCGGCGCGGCTGCAAAACATTGCTTCCCTGCGCGAAAAAGACGGCAAACTGGAGCTTATACTGCACAAAGCAAACCAATACATCGCCGCCAACCTCGATTTTCCCATTGTGCCGGTAAGCAGCGCCGAGCAAGGCAAACTGCGCCAGGCAAAAAACGGCTACCTCTTCACCAAAGACAGCACGCCGGTGGGCACGGGCCGCTATGCCCTAAAAACCAAAGACGGCGCGTTCGTGCTGCAACACAACAAACAACACCCGGGCAAGGCGCCCAAGCTCACCACGCTCACGCTCTTTGGAGTAAACAACAGCGACGCGCGGCTCTATGGTCTGGAACTGGGCAAGTTTTCCTTCGCCTACGACAGCCTAAAAGACGGCCAGTTGGTGCCCCTGAGCTTCACCCCGGTGAAGGTGCCCACCCGCAACTTGGTGTTTTTGGGGCTGCACTCCTCCAAGGGGGCGCTGCAAAACGCCAACTTCCGCGCGGCGCTGGCCGCGTGTATCGATCCCTCCGTTGTGCTGTCCGATGCCTACCATGGCTACGCCGAGGCCAGCGGAACCCCCTTTCCTCCCCAATGGTTTGGCGTAACCGGCGCGGACTTCGCCAAGCCTTTCAATGCGGCGGCGGCCACCGAAGCCCTTGTCGCACTCGGATTCGACAACCTAACCAACGGCGTGCGCGCCTCGCGCTACCAAACACTGCGCTTCACGCTGCTCACAGATTCCGGCAACCCCGCCAAGCTCTCCGCCGCCAAAACCATCAAGGCACAGCTGGCGCGCTTCAACATAAAAATCACCATCAACGCGCAAAACCATAGCGATTACCTCAAATCCATCAACGCCGGCAACTTCGATCTTTACATCGGAGAAATTTGCCTAACGCCCGATTGCTCTCTCTTGCCATTGCTTTCTTCCGGCGGCAGTGCCAGCCGGGGCGTGCAAACCTGGGGCAAAGCTGCCAGCACCTACGGCCAGCTGCTGCAAGGGCTGGTCAGTCCCGCCAAATTTGTCAGCGCCTTCCAAGAAGACGTGCCGTTTGTGCCCCTGGGCTACCGCTGCGGTGTGGCGGCCGCGGCCCGCGGTCTGCGCGTCCCCTCCGGTGTGCGGCAAAACGATCTTTATTGCGGCATTGCGCAGTGGGAAATAAAATTTTAGACAATTTGACGCAAGGGTTTTACGCGCGCAGAACGACGAAGGGGTAGTTCTGTTGTTTGTATGAAGTTTCGCATTGGAGGGAGTTGCACATGATCCGGCTCGAAAACCACATGGGGCTCATCGAGGTGTCACAGGAGTATTTTAACGAAATCATCGGCAACGTAGTAACCAGCTGTTTTGGCGTGGCGGGCATGGGCAGCACCAACACCCAACAAAGCCTGCGGGCCGCGCTGCTGGGCAGGCGGCGGTTCATCGACCAAGGTGTGCGCGTGCACAAAGACGGCCACGGCCTGGTCGTCGATTTGCACATTCTGGTCACCTATGGGCTCAACATATCCGCCATTGTGCGCAGCATTGTCAACCGCGTGCGCTACACCGTGGAGGAAGCCACAGGGCTGGAGGTGCACAAGGTGAATGTATTTGTAGACGGCATGCTGCGGGACGACGCGGACTGCCGATAATCTTTTTGCGAATGTGGAGGACGGAGAACTTGCTTAGTGGAAAAATGCTCAGGGATGGTATTCTCAGTGCGTCGCAATGCCTTGGGTTTCACAAGGGCGAGGTAGACGCGCTCAATGTGTTTCCTGTGCCCGATGGCGATACGGGAACCAATATGTCCATGACCATGACGGCGGCAGCGCGCGAGGTTTCGCTGCTGGGCGACGAAAACGGCTTTGGCGCCACAGCCGAGCGGATTGCCTCGGCTATGCTGCGTGGCGCGCGGGGCAATTCCGGCGTCATTCTTTCGCTGGTCTTCCGGGGCTTTGCCGGCGGAGTAAAAGGAGAAAAACACGTGGGCGGCGCCGTGCTGGCCGACGCGCTGTCGCGGGGGAGCGACGCGGCCTATAAGGCTGTGATGAAGCCCACGGAGGGCACGATTCTCACGGTGGTGCGCGAAGCGTCTCGCAAGGCCAAAGAAGCCGCGCAAAACAAAGCAAACGACGCTGTCGCCGTGTGGAGCGCAGCACTGCAGGCTGCCCGCGAAGCGCTGGCGGCCACCCCTAATTTTTTGCCGGTGCTGCGTCAGGCGGGCGTAGTGGACGCGGGCGGCCAGGGGTTCGTATACATCATGGAAGGCCTGCTGACAGGTTTTATGGGCAAAGAAGCAAGCGAACTCGACTTACCCGTCATCCTCGATGAACCCTTCCGGAAGGAACGCAAAGGCCCGGCAGCCCTCAACCCCGACGAAATCACCTACGCCTACTGCACCGAATTTTTAGTGGAACGCACCGCCGACGCGGCCGAAAGCGACACGGACAAGCTCCGGAAAAAGCTGGGGGAATTTGGCGACTGCGTTGTTGTGGTGGACGATGCGGAGATTGTCAAAGTGCATGTGCACAGCAACCAGCCGGGCACCGTGCTCAACCTCGCCCAGCCCTACGGGCAGTTCATAGAGATGAAAATCGAAAACATGCGCAAACAACATGCCCAAATGGGCGCGGGCAGCGCAGCCCAAGAACCCGGCATTGTGCCGGCGACAAAAAAATTTGGCATTGTGGCGGTGGCCGCGGGCGACGGGCTTGCCACTTTGCTGCAAGAGCTGGGCGTGGACGAAGTCGTTTCGGGCGGGCAGAGCATGAACCCCAGCACAGAAGACCTGCTGCGGGCCATTCATCGGGTGCCGGCGGAGCATGTGTTTGTGCTGCCCAACAACAAAAACATCATCATGGCGGCCGAGCAAACCGAAACCCTCACCAGCCGCGGCGTGAGCGTGGTACACACCCGTTCGGTGCCGCAGGGCGTTGCCGCCGTGCTCGAATTTGACCCGGGCGCCGGCATCGAAACCAACCATGTGCAAATGCAGCGCGCCGCCGAGCGGGTACAAACGGGCCTTGTCACCTACGCCGCGCGCGAGAGCAACATTGACGGGCTCGAAATCAAAAAAGGTTCTGTCATCGGGCTCGAAAACGGCAAGCTCACCGTAACCGAAACGGAGCCTGTGACGGCAGCTTACCGGGTGGCAAGGCATCTGGTGCGCCACCACAACGGCAGCATGGTCACCGTTTATCCCGGGGAGGATGTGACCGAAGCGCAAACCCAACAACTGCTCGATATGCTCGAGAAGCGCTACAACGGCAACGTCGAGGTTTCGGCCGCCCAGGGTGGCCAGCCGCTGTATTATTATATGATTGCGGTGGAGTGAAGACGACGAAAAGCAGGTTCGCACAAAAACAAAAATTGGCTATCACTTTAAGAATTGGGTGAAGAGATCTTGATTGCAAACGAAAAAACGCTGGTGTTGGGCATCGACCCCGCGGATTACTTTGTGCCCTGGGCGCACAACCGGCACATTGTTTTTTCCGTCCCGGCGCTGGCGTTTTGGTTCCGCAACCGCAACCTGCCCCGGCGATTGCAGTCGCGCCTGGGCCTCACAAACCCCGCCGACCTGCAACAGCATTACCTGCAAAAAGCCCTGCGTCGCTACGACAAAATTATTTTTTTAAACTGGACGCCCGCGTGCTTTCTCACAAATCCGCTGCTGGCGCAGCCCCACCGGGCCAAAACTTATGTGTTTTTCTGGGATATGAACGTCAAAAATCCCACGCCGGCTGTTCTGGAGCGGATTGCCACGCTCAAGCGCCTGCACACGGGGGGGGTGTATTCCTTTCAGCGGGAGGACTGCGAAACCTACGGTCTGCACTTCAACGATACTATGTATGCGCCGCCGCCCCCTGCCCTGCGTGCCGCAAGGCCAACGCAGTGGGATGTGTTTTTTTGCGGCGTTTCAAAAGACCGCCTACCCCTGCTGCAGGAGGTTTGTGACGTCTGCCAGGCAGCCGGGCTTTCTTCAAAATTCTATATTCGCAAATGGAACTATGGTGTGTATTCCACCGAAGGCATCGCGCTAGAACAGCGGCCGGGCTGGGAAGTGACCGAGGACGCCGTATCCTACCAGCAATACCTCGATTGGCTCACCCAAAGCCGCGCCGTGCTAGACATTTATCAAACCGGCCAAACCGGCTTCAGCCTGCGGGTGATGGAGCACATGTTCTTCGAGAAAAAGCTCATCACCAACAACCGCGTCATCAAAAACGCCCCCTTCTATCACCGCGAAAACATCTTTTGCTGGGGCGAAGACAACCCCGCCTGCCTGCGCGAATGGCTCGAGCTGCCCTTTGTGCCCATTGACGAAAAAATAAAAAATGACTATCACTACGAGAATTGGGTGAAGCGGTTCACATGAACTTGCAAACCAGCATGCAATATATGAAGGGCGTAGGAGAAAAACGCGCGCTGACCCTGCGGCGGCTGGGCGTTGCCACCATTGGCGATTTGCTGGCCCACGTGCCCCGCGCCTACGAAGACTGGCAAACCGTCGTGCCCCTGGCGCAGGCCCCTTTGGGCGAAGTGATCTGCGTAAGCGGGGTTGTTTCTTTTGCCCCGGCAGAACACCGCCTCCGCCCGGGAATGACGCTGTATCGCACGCAAATCAGCGACGACACCGGCACGCTCGACATCACCATTTTTAATAGCAGCTACCAAGCCGAAAAACTCCGCGAAGGAACCGCCTATCTCTTCTATGGCAAGATTGGAAAAAACGCCTACACCCATCAGCGCGAAATGAGCAGCCCGCAGTTCGCCGCTCCAGACCAGGCACGCCTGCACCCGGTGTATCCCCTGACAGAGGGCATCAGCAGCCGCCAACTCGAAACCTTAGTAGAGCGTGCGTTCGCCCTTGTGCGGCTGCAGGAGTTTTTGCCCAACGCCATTTTAGAGCAATATGCGCTTCTCCCCCGCGAAGAAGCGCTGCGCGCCATCCATCGGCCCAAAGATTGGGCACAAGCGCAAGCGGCCCGTCGACGCCTGGCCTTCAACGAATTGCTCACGCTGCAATTGGGTCTGCGTCTGCTGCGGCAAGGCCACGAAGGGCAGCGCGCAACGCCGCTGCAAAACAGCGCGGCACAAGATTTTTTGCAAAGCCTGCCCTTTGCGCCCACAACCGCGCAAGCCCGTGCCGTGCGCGAAGCCGCCGTAGACATGGCAAAAGAGCGCCCCATGCAACGCTTGCTGCAAGGCGATGTGGGTTCCGGCAAAACCGCGGTGGCGGCGGCATTGCTGGCGCAGGCGGCAGCCGGGGGCGCACAGGCCGCCCTGCTGGCCCCCACCGAACTGCTCGCCAGGCAGCACCACCAAACCCTGCAAAAGCTGGGCAGTTTGCAGCCGGCATTGTTGTTGGGCTCCACACCGGCGGCACAAAAGAAAAAAACGAAAGCCGGGCTGGCCGAAGGCACCGTCCCCCTGGTGGTGGGCACCCATGCCCTGCTGCAAGGGGATGTCGTCTTCGCCAACCTAGCCCTGGTGATTGTGGATGAACAGCACCGCTTTGGCGTGGAGCAGCGCAAACAGCTAACAACGCAAAACGCGCACAAAACGCCGCACACCCTCGTCATGAGCGCCACCCCCATCCCGCGTTCGTTGGCGCTGATGATTTATGGGGAGCTTGATATTTCGGTGCTCGACGAACTGCCGCCGGGCCGCGTGCCAATAAAAACCTACCAGGTGCCGTGTGCGCTGCGCCCCCGCGCCTATGCCTACGTGCGCAAACACCTCGACCAAGGTCTGCGCGGCTACATCGTGTGCCCCCGCGTCGAGGAAGACGAACAGAGTGCGCAGGCCGCCGCCAAAGAATTCTATGCGCAGTTGGCGCAGGGGGCCTTCAAGGGCTATGCGCTGGGTCTGCTGCACGGCAAAATGAAGCCCCGGCAAAAAGAAGAAGTGATGAACGATTTTGCCGCGGGCAAACTCCAATTGCTGGTGGCCACCACGGTGGTCGAGGTGGGCGTGGACGTGCCGGACGCCGTGATTATGATTGTGGAAAACGCGGAGCGCTTTGGGCTCTCGCAGTTGCACCAGCTGCGGGGGCGTGTGGGGCGCGGCGGCGGCAAAAGCACGTGCATCCTCATTTCGGATGCGGAAAACCCTGAGGCACAGCACCGCTTTGCCGTCCTGAAAGAAACCAACGACGGCTTCGCCATTGCGCGGCGCGACCTGGAACTGCGAGGCCCGGGCGAATTTTTTGGCGCACGGCAGCACGGCCTGCCCCCCCTGCGCATTGCCGATATCGCCACCGATACCCAGCTTTTGGCCGAAAGCAAAGCCGCCGCCGAAGCCATCGGCGCAAAAGATCCCACCCTGCAATCCCCCGCACACGAGGGGCTAAAACGAGCGTGCGAAAAGCTGTTTTCAACTTCCTATAGCGGCTCTTTTTAAAAAAATCGCATTGGGAATTATGCAAACGATGCCGCCGCCTGCATCCGCAGCACAAAATCCGCCGCCAGCCGGGCCGCGCGCACATCGTGCACCCGCAAGAGATCCGCGCCGCCCCATTGGGCAATGGTGTGGGCCGCCAGAGTGCCGGGGTCACGCTCGTTCAGCGCCCCGCCAATCACCCGCTTGCGGCTTGCCCCCACAAGAAAAGCCACGCCCGGCACCCTTAGTTTCCCGGTGCCGGCCAGCAACCGCAGGTTGTCCTCCATGGTTTTGCCAAACCCAATCCCCGGGTCCAGGCACAGCTGCGCTCGTTCCAGGCCAAAGGCAAGCGCTTCGTCAAGCAATTTTTTTAACGCGGCCGCAACAGCCGTCACCACATCAGGCACATAAGCAGACGCTGTGTTTGCGTCGTTTTGGCCATGCATGAGCACCCAGCCCGCGCCGTGCCGCTTCACGGTTTCCGCCATTTTTTTGCACACAACACCGCTCACGTCGTTAATAATCCGCGCGCCGCGCCGCAGGCACACTTCCGCCACCGCCGGTACATACGTGTCAACCGAAACAGGAATTGCCAGCCGGCCCCGCAAAGCTTCAAGCACCGGCACGAGCCGCGCAATTTCTTCTTCGGGCGGCACCGGCACATGCCCCGGTCGGGTGCTCTGCGCGCCAATATCCAAAATATCCGCGCCCGCCGCCTGTATCTCCAGTGCCCGCGCCACGGCGCTGTCAAGTGCAAAATCCGCGCCCCCCTCCGAAAACGAATCGGGGGTGACATTTAATATTCCCATAATTTGAACCTTACCCTGCGCAAACACGTAATTTTGCATATCATCCCTCATTTTTGCAGCAGCAAGCGCAGTGCTTCTTCGCGGGTGGCGCCTGTGCGCATAACACCGCGCAGGGCGGAGGTGCGGGTTTGCGCGCCGGAGGCCCGCGCGCCTCGCATTGTCATACAAAGATGCTCGGCTTCCAGCACCACAGCCACACCCGCACAGGGCATCCGCTGGAACAAAAAATCCGCCACCTGGGTGGTGATGCGCTCCTGCAATTGCGGCCGCCGCGCAAAGCAGCTCACAATCCGCGCCAGCTTCGAAAGCCCCAGCACCCGCCCGTCGCTGGGCAAATAGGCCACATGTGCCTTCCCAAAAAATGGCATCAGGTGGTGCTCGCACATGGAGTAAAACGGAATGTCGCGCACAATCACCATTTCGTCCCCCGCCGCCGCAAAACACTTCAGGTGCCGCGCGGGGTCCTCTTCCAGCCCGCAAAAAATCTCGGCATACATCTGCGCCACCCGCGCCGGGGTTTCGGCCAGGCCTTCGCGGTCACAGTCTTCGCCCAGCGCCAGCAGCAGTTCCCGCACGGCGGCCTCAATTCGCTGTTGATCCATGATTCCTCCTGTTGCAATGACGCAACTTCTATTAGGGCGTGTTGACACTAACGCTCAACGTCCATCTTCTGGCGGATTTTCCGCCGTTCTGCGTTAATTTTTTTTGCAATACGAAAGTATGACTGCAAAAAATTTGCCTTGCCCGGCAAAAAATCCGTTCAAAATCCGGACATTTCGGATAGTGTCAACACGCCCTATTTTAACACCGGCATAATCCGAATCACCCGCAGGGCTTTCATTTCCGATCGATACACCGTGTCCGTCCGAATACGCCGGCTCGTGTTGGCTTCCGCAAGAATAGCATAGACGCGTTTGCTCGCAAAAAGTTCGTCCGTCGCCTGCTCCAGGGCCGCTTGGCTGGCCATGCGCAGCTCCAGCACAGCGCTCCCAGCATCCAAAGATTCCGCAAGACGGACCGCCATTGTCTGCTCCGCTGATTGATCCAGCGCCCAAAAATAGAGCCCCTTGCGCACAAAGTAGTTTGCGTCCGTGGCCGTGCAGGGGGTGCGCGTGTCGTCAAAGTCGTGGCTGGCGGCAACATCTTCGTCGCGCAGATTAAAATAGGCATGGCTGATGGTTTCCTCGTCTTCCACAATCGGGTCGTCCCATGTGGCGTCCAAATGGTACCATTGCCCGTCAACGCACACCTTGTTCCAGGCATGCCCGCCAACAACGCCCTCCGCGTTGCGGGCGTCCCCCGTGAGCACCCCCACCCGCATGCCTTGCAGCTCCAGCAACAGCAGCATCGCCCGTGCGTAGCCTTCGCACGACGCCCTGCGCTCCACCAGCGCGCCATAGACGCTGCTGCGCTCCCCGGCCTTTTCGTCATACGTGCAAAGGTACACCAGCGCGTCGTGGGTGGCAAGCTCTTTTTCAAATTCCCCCGCGCCCTGGGGCACCGCCGCCAAAATTTGCGCGCAGACCAGCGCAACTTCGTCGCACCGCTTGGCGTATTCCGCCGCGTCCATCTTGTATTCCGGCAAAAACGCGGTGACCTTGCCGTCCGCGCTGTTGAATTTGTAGGCGGTGGAAGAAACATGGAACAGCAAAGGCTGGTCGAGCAGCAGCGCACGGAACACCGCGGAAAGTCCTTCGCTGTCAATCCCTTGCACCGCCACGCTCTCGGGGAACGAAAGCAACTGCGCAAGAATCACGTCGTAGGCGGCGCGCTCCGCCGTGCCCAGCATCTCATATTGATAGCGGGTGCTGCCCGCGCGCAGCAGTGCCACGGGTTGCTTCACCGGCGGCAGCGTGGGTGCCACGGTGGTTTGCACACCTTCGGGCCCAAACGACGGCCCTTGCTCCCGCAAAGCCGCAGTGGCCAGCAGCACCAGCGCCGCTATTGCCAGCAGATAAACACACAAGCGCAAAACATTTGATTGTTTCATATGACTTCCTACAAAAAAATTTTTAGATGCCTTCGTGCCCGGTTGCCGAAAGATTTTTTTTGGCAATAGACCTCCTCAAAAAACCCCGGGGCGAGCGGGTTTGCGCGGATTTTTGCCGCCCGCCAAGGCGGAGGAGGGCGCCTCGCGCGTGATTGCCGAACAGCGCCTTATTTTGCTGCCGCACGCACCGCGCCGTCTTGCAGCAAGGCAATGAGCAGCGCGCTTTGGTTCACAAAATCCTCCACCGAAATATCGGTTTGCAGGCAATCCGCAAGGGCGTTGTAGCGGGTTTCGAGGGCCTCAGGCGTGCTGAGCGCCGCATTGGGTTGCAAGCAGCTTTGCAGCACATGGGCAAGCAAAACCGCCTGGGCATGGGCCGCCCCGGTTTTTTGCGTGCCCAAATAGCGAAAATAGCGCAGCAGCATATCCCCTTGCAGCCGCTGTGTGCCCGCCGCCAGCGTGAGTGTAAAATCAGCGCCGTTAAACCGAATGCGCTGCGGCACTTCCACCGTCACGCTGCCCATGCGGTTCACCGCCCGCACAAAGCCGGCGTCGTCCGCGCAAATATAGCGATCGACCCGCATGCCGGCCAAGGCTTCGGCGGCCGGGCGCAGCGCCTTTGCGCCGTGTGCCGCCACCGCTTTTTCCAGGGTGGTTTCCTGTCCGTTCCATTGCAGTTTTGCGCGCGGCTCCAGGGGCTTTACTACCAGTTGCCGCGTTGCCGCGTCGGCCAGCACCAGCGCCGCAAAGCGCATCTTTTGCCCCGTGTAGTCCGTTCCGGCCAGCACAAACACGGCGTTGCCGGTGTGGGGCCAGGTTTCCTGTTCCGGCTCGCTGGCCGCCTCTGTTGGGCGATAAGACGCAAGAATCTGGTCGATCAGGCCGTCTTTTTGCAGCACAATAGCCGAAACCACAAGCAGCAGCAGCGCAATAGATCCAAAACCGATCATAAAGCGCAGAATAAAATCCCGCCGTCCTTTTTCTTTGGGTCGAAATTCCAAATCATATTTTTCGCCAGACATGTTCCCATTCCCCTTCTTCTGTGCGTTCCAGCACCGCCGCGTCCACGGCGGGCACTTCTGTTTGCGTTCCGCAATACGCATATGCAATCGCGTGGTCGTTTGCGTTGGCAATCACCAACAACTCCGGTTCGCCCCGCCGCAAAAACGCCACGCAGCCCTGCGCCGCGCTCACCAACACAAGCGCCCCGCCCGCAAAAGCGTTATACTTGTGCCGCAAAGCCCCCAACTGCCGATAATATTCCACCAGCTTCGCGTCTTCCCCGCCCCACGGATAACAACCCCGATTAAAAGGGTCCATGCCACCCTGCAAACCCGCTTCGTCGCCATAATAGACGCAGGGGTTGCCCGGCAGCGTGTATTGCAGCGCCGCGCACAATTGCAGCCGTTTTGCGGCCGCGGCATATCGTTCCGGCGGCAAATCAATTTCTGTGCGGCCCGGTTCCCGCAAATCCGCCAGGCGCACCAGCGCGCGCATCGTGTCGTGGGTGCCAATGTGGTTCATCAGCCCGTGCAGCGCGCAGGGCGGATACTGTTCCTGTTGCGTCTGCAGCACTTCCGCCAGGCCTTCGGCATCGCGCGCCAGCGCAAAGGCCAAAATCGCCTCCGCCAGCGGATAATTCATCACACTGTGCATTTGCCGCCCCAGCAAAAAGCGCCGTCGTCCGCCGTGGCTGTGCTTGTTGCTCGCATCCTCCCACACTTCGCCCAGCACAAAAGCGTCCGGGTTCTCGTCCCGCGCCGCCGCAAAAAAACGGTCGAGAAATACATCCGGCAGCTCGTCCGCCACATCCAGCCGGTAACCATCGGCCCCCGCTCGCAGCCATTTGCGCGCCACGCCATTTTTGCCTGCAAAAAAATCAAGAACCCCCTCGTGCGACTCCCGCAGCTCCGGCAGAATATCCACACCCCACCAGCACGCATAATCATCGGGCCAGCGCCGAAACTGGTACCAATCATAGTACGGCGATTCTTTTGATTGATAAGCGCCCAGCGCCAAAAAATTGCCGTGCTTGTTGAAATAAACGCTGTCGTCGCCCGTGTGGCTGCACACCGCGTCCAGCAGCACGCGGATTCCCAACCTGTGCGCCTGCGCGCATAATTGCGCAAAATCCTCTTCGGTGCCCAGCAAGGGGTCAACGCGCAAATAATCCGCCGTATCGTACCGGTGGTTGCTGCGCGCAAAAAAAATAGGGTTGATATATAAGCAAGTTACGCCCAGGCCCTTAAGATAGCCCAGTTTCGCGCGAATCCCCTCCAAGTCGCCGCCAAAAAAATCAAAAACCGTGATTTTGCCCGCGTCGTCCGGCGCCCAAAGAGGCGCGCCGCCCCAATCGTCCCGCAGCACACGGCCGGGGGGCACACCCTGCTTGGCCCGGCCCGACGCGCAAAATCTGTCGGGAAAAATTTGATAAAGCACGCCGCCCCGCACCCATTCCGGCAACCGCGTCGCAGGGTCAAAAACCGTCAGCTGCCAATAGCCCTCCGCGCCAATGCGGCCCACGCCCGCGCCCGTGTCGCCAATCACCCCGCCGCCGCTGTCGGCCGCAAAAGCAAAACGATAGCGCAGCAGCGCGGGTGCTTCCACGGTGACGGCGCACTGCCACCACTCCTCGTGCGCCCCCTGCATGCCCGCCCAAACCAACCCAATCGCGCGTTCCCACGCGCCGTCGTAGTCGCCCCAATGGAGCGTGACACCCCGGCACCCCAAGTGTCTGGGCAAGACCACCCGGAATGTAACTTCCTCCCCGGCGGCCACCGCCCCAAAGGGCGTTTTATGCAGCTCGCTGCGGGAACGAAAGGGAACAAAATGCATGCTGTGTCCTCAATTTTTAATGTATTTTTTTAACGATTGCGCCCCAAAAAAAGCGCGTGAGAAAACGAAGTCACCCCTGCGCTTCCTCCGCCAGCACAATGTAGTCCCGCTCGCCCTTGGCGTCGGCGGGGGCAGCCACCACGGGCAGCACAGGGCGGGCCTTCCAGTAGGCCGCGTCGGGGGCCCAAGGCGAAGTACGCACATCAATGGCAATGCGGTCGGCGGCGCAATCCCACAGGTTGCCGCCCAACGCCGGCGCACCGTCAAGGGCCGCTTCCGCCGAAATCATCACATACAGCCGCCCCTCGCCGCCAAGGGCCTCTTTGGCCTGCGCAACAAAATCTCGCAGCGCGGCGTTGCGCTGGGGCGCGGGGTCTTGGGCAGGCTGCTCGCCGGGGAAGACCGCGGCCGTCAAATCGTCGGCGGGGAACTGCACCCCGCACAGCAAAATATCTTGCGCGCCCTGGCTCACGGCCTCACGAACAAGCGCCAGCAAATATTCCCGCGCGGTTTCGGCATAGGGGTTTAGCCAGCGCTTGCCGCGCGCGTCGCGCCAGGGCACGTCGTCTGTGCTGCGCTGCATCACGGCGGCCTCGGGAATCTGCCCGGCGGCCAAGGGGTCGTCAAAACAATGAATCACCCCAACAATGCGCTGCCCAGCGTCACGCTTGAGGTTGCGCAGGGTATAAAAAGTGCGCCACCGCCGCTTTTGGCTAGCCTGCAGCGTCGTTGCCTGCATCAGGCCGGAGCCATAAGATAAATAGCCGCCGCTGTCCTTAAACAGCACCACCGCGGCCGTGGTTTTTTCGGCCTTGGCCTGCGCCACCAACTTTTCGGCCTGCACTCGCGTGTCCAGCATGTTCAATCGCACATAAAAACTGCGCAAGGGTGCCTGCGGCGTGGCTTTTTCGCTTTGCTGTGTGCTGTTTGCGTCTTGGGTACCGGGTGCGTCGGGCTGTGTGGTTACGGCAAAAGACGTGTCTTCGCCTTCGGGCAGCGGGGCTTGCGCAATGCGTAGCAGCGTGTCCATCACCACAAAGCCCGTGGCCAGCACGCACAGCATCAGCACGCCGCGCGCCACAAACAGGCACGCGCGCCGGGTTCGCTTGCGCCGCCGCGCCTTCGCCCCGCCCACGTGCTCCAGCACATCTTCTCTCAAAACCTTGCGGGCTTTTGCGGGCTTTTTATTTTTATTTTTGTTTTCTTGTAATCTTGATTGCTTGCGGTCGGGCATAGCGGGCAATTCTCCTATTGAAACAAAATTTCTCCTGTAAAGCCCATAAAGGCCAGTGCCAGCAGGCCCATATAAATCAACGCGGCAGGCACCCCCGAAAACATGGAGGGGATTGCTTTGTTCTTGTGCAAAATATGCAAGCCGCTGTTCACCAGCAACGAAACGATCAAAAAAGCCAGGCCGGCGCCAAGGCCCATGCCAATGGTGCTGGGCATGTTTTCGCCCAAGCGGTAGGTGAGCAGCGGCACCGCCATCACAACGTGGGCCTGGCGGATTTTGATTGAAAAATCACGACGCGTTGGCGGTTCACGGTCACGAACTGCCGTCGAAAGCCCTCTGAAATTCTTTTCGATCGCATTGAAAATCATGAAAGTTTCCTCAAAAAAAGCCGCCTCGGGGAAGTCCGGCCTCAGAAAAAGTGTCGCTGTTTGTGCATCGATCCCGAAAAACGGTTGGTCGAAGTGGAGCTGCGCGAATGTCCCCTCAAACAGAGGGTACTTCGTCTCCGGGAATGCAATGTCGCACGACACTTTCGCGACCGA
>JAITBA010000198.1 GCA_031283835.1 Oscillospiraceae bacterium | reverse complement strand
CAACGCCCATCTTCTGGCGGATTTTCCGCCGTTCTGCGTTATTTTTTTTGTAATACGAAAGTATGACTGCAAAAAAATTGCCTTGCCCGGCAAAAAATCCGCTCAAAATCTGGACATTTTGGATAGTGTCAACACGCCCCTAGCATAGCAAAAACACGCGGAAACAACAACCAAGTTGGCGTTACATCTTTGCAACTTTTGGTTGTCATCTCGAATTTTTTGCGGCGCAGTTTCATTCCGCGGCACGCCCTTGCCCGCGTATATCAATTATAGGCCCTCGCCACATTTTTGTCAAGCGGTTACTTTCTCAAAGAAGTCTGCCACACACCCCTTCCTGCCTAGGGGGCTATGCTTTCATCCCTTTTTGCAGGCGTTGGAGGATTTTTTTCTCGATGCGGGATACGTAGGAGCGCGAAATGCCCAGCCGCTTGGCCACCTGCCGCTGGGTGTGGTATTCGTTGCCGTACAGACCGTAGCGCAAAACCAAAATTTCTTTTTCGCGCGATTCTTTCATGTTTTTTAAAAAGTCATACAGCTGCTCCACCCGGATTTTTAAATCAATTTCCTCCAAAATCGTGTCGTCCATGCGAATCACATCCATGAGCGTGAGTGGGTTGCCCTCGTTGTCCACGTCAATCGGGTCGCTCATCGAAACATCTTGCGAGGTCTTCTTTTGGTTGCGAAAATACATGAGGATTTCGTTATCGATACACCGTGCCGCGTAGGTTGCCAGGCGCGCGCCCTTGCCCGCGTTAAAAGTGTGAATTGCTTTAATCAGCCCAATGGTGCCCACCGAAATTAAGTCGTCCTGGTCCATGCAGTTGGCGTAGTATTTCTTGATCACATGCACCACCAGGCGAAGATTGTGCTCGACAAGACGGTCGCGGGCAGATTGGTCGCCGTTGGCGCAGGCCGCCAGGGCGTCGCTTTCTTCCGCGGCAGACAGCGGCGCGGGGAAGGAGCTGGGGTTGTTGAGATGAAGAGCGAAAAAGAGGAACTTGGAAGCAAGGGCTTCGAGGAACGTTTGCAGCATAGCAATCAGGCCTTTCTGTGTTGTCTGCAGCCAATATATGCAGGGGACAGGCGCGGATATTTTGAATTTTTGAGGGCTTTTTAAAACCCCGGGGGCTTTTGGGAGGGCGGCGCGAAGGGGCAAACGCGGCGCAATTTTCTCCCTTGACTTTTTTAAAAAAAGAGAGTATACTAAGTTACAAGGAAAAATCTGCAAGGCGACGCCCGCTTTTGGCGATTGCGCATTCGCATGCCGGGGCAGGGGATTTTGGGCGTTGTGCGTTTGCGGGTTTGGCCTGTATATCTAAAATAAAAGCACAAAGGGGCGGCCCGCCCAAAAAAGCAAAAGGAGTCGTTGTACTATGGCGCAAAACCAGACGTTTGTTACCGCGGAAGGCTACAAAAAACTTGTGGAGGAACTGGACGCTCTGCGCACCACCGGCCGCGAGCAGATTGCCGAGAAAATCAAAGAAGCCCGCTCTTTTGGCGATCTTTCGGAAAACGCGGAATATGACGAGGCGATGAACGAGCAGGCGATTATGGAAGCGAAGATTTCGCGGCTGGAGGAAGACCTGAAAAATGTGCAGATCCTTGACACCAACGAGCTGCGCACGGACGTGATTGGCATCGGCTCCTATGTGCTGGTGCGCGACCACACCTTCGACGAGGAGCTGGAGTTCCAGATTATTGGCAAAAGCCAGGCAAACCCGGAGGAAAAGCGGATATCGGACGAAAGCCCCATTGGCAAAGCGTTGCTTGGCCACACGACCGGCGAGGTGGTGGAGGTGGAGGTGCCCAACGGCGTGGTGCAGCTGGAGATTAAGCGGATTTCGAAGTAAAGCCGCCCCAAAACAAGAACCGACAGGCATAGCCGCGCGCCGCGCATCTTTTGGCAGGGGGTTGCCGTGCCGCGTTAAAAAAATGACGAGGAGGGCGCCCCATGGTTTCTGTGCTGCTGGCCGCGTGTTGCGGGGAGACCTATATCGCGGCGCAGATGGCTTCGATTTTGCCGCAGATGGCGGCAACGGACGAGCTGTTGGTGAGCGACGACAGCCCCGCGGGCCACACGGCGACGCGCGGCATTGTGCTGGGCTTTGGCGACGCGCGCGTGCGGTGGCTGCAAGGGCCGGGGCAGGGCGTAATAAAAAACGTGGAATTTTTGCTGGGGCAGGCGCGGGGCGATATTTTGGTGCTGAGCGACCAGGACGACGTGTGGCTGCCGGGCAAGCTGGCGTGCGTGCGCGCGCGGCTGGCGCGGCATGTGCCCGCGCTGCTGGTGCACGACGCAAAAATTGTGGATAAGACACTGCGCGAAACGGGGCAAACGCTGTTTGCGCAGCGCAAAGCGGGGCCGGGCTTTTGGCGCAACTGGCGGCGCAACGGGTTCGCCGGGTGCTGCATGGCGTTCACCCGCGAGTTGCTGCCCCTTGTGCTGCCCTTCCCCGCGCGCATCCCTATGCACGACCAATGGATTGGTCTGCGTGCCGCGCGGCGGCGTGCCGAGGTATATTTTGTGAGAGAGCCTTTTGTGCTGTATCGGCGGCACGGAGGAAATTTGAGCGGACAGGGGAGCACACTGTCGCAAAAATTGATGTGGAGGCTGATTTTGTTGCGAGCGTATAGAAAAAAGGTGACCAAATGACGGACTACCTTGTTACGGGCAGCATCGTAACCTTCAACAACATATCCACCATCGAAACCACCCTGCGCACCGTGCGGGAGCAGACCAGGGGGGTGCCTTTTCATTTGTATGTGATCGACAACAGCTCCCAGGACGGCACCACCGCCCTTGTGCGGGCCGCCGACCCGGAAGCGGAAATTTTGCACATCCACTGGAACGTGGGCTTTGGCGCGGGGCACAACCTGGTGCTGCCGCGGCTCAAAAGCAAATACCACGTGATTATTAACCCCGACATTGCGCTCTCGGAAGACGCGATTACCAAAATGACGCGGTATATGGACGAGCACCCGGAGGTTGTGATGCTCTCGCCGCGTGTCGTGTTCCCCGAAACCCACGCGGACCAGACCCTTGGCAAGCGCAACCCGCGGCTGCGCTACCTGCTGGCAAGCCGCCTGCGCAAATGCAAGTGGACACAGAAAATCCTTTGCCGCTACGCCATGCAAGAAGAAATGGAAACGGGCGAACCCTTCGAGATTGAAAACGCCACCGGCTGCTTCATGTGTGTTCGCACCGAAGCGCTGCGCAAAATTGGCGGCTTCGACGAGCGGTACTTCCTCTACTTTGAGGATTGCGACATCACACGCATGCTGGCCCGGGAGGGCAAGGTGCTGTATTTTCCCTATGCGGTGGTGGAGCACGTGTGGAAGCGCGAAAGCAAGAAAAATTTTGTGCTCATGCTGGTGCAAGTGCAGTCGATGTTTCGTTATTTTTGGAAGTGGCGATTTAACTAACAACCCCGTGGACAAAACCAACCCGCGCGAACCCAACAAGGAGATGCCCATGTTTTTTAAGGAACTGTATCAATACCGCAATTTGCTGCGGGAAATTGTGACGAAAAATATTAAGGTGATGTATCGCAACTCGGTGCTGGGCATGCTGTGGACACTGCTGCAGCCCCTGCTGACCACCTTGGTGCTGGTGTTTGTGTTTGGCTACATGTTTAGCGGCAAGCGCGACCTGGAGGTTGCGGTTAACTTCCCCATCTATTTGCTGTGCGGGCGGCTGCTGTTCGATTTTTATTCCCAGAGCACCAAGCGCGCCATGCGCTCCATCACGGGGAGTGCTTCGGTGATTAAAAAAGTGCGGGTGCCAAAATATATCTACCCTCTTGCCAACATCATTTCCACTTTTATCACCTTTTTAATTTCGCTGGTGGTGCTGGTGGTTTTTTCGCTTTTTTTCATCTTGCGCAACGATCCCAAAAATCCGCCGCCCCACATTACCCCCTACGTTTTTTTGGCGGTGGTGCCGCTGGCGGTTTTGTTTTTGCTGTGCACGGGCGTGGGGCTCATCATTTCCACTATTTCGGTGTTCTTCAAGGATGTGGAAAATCTATACGACGTGTTTACGCTGATGCTGTTTTATGTCACGCCCATTGTCTATATACCCGGCCGCCTTGGTCCCGACCGCTGGAAGCAAATGGCCATGATGTCGAACCCCATGTATGCCATCATCGAAATGTTCCGCGACTGTGTGCTGCGCGGGGAATTGCTTAACCCCAAACACCTGCTGTATTCGCTGGGGTTTGCGTTGCTTATGCTTTGCATTGGCACGTTGGTGTTTTGGCGCAAGCAAGATAAATTTATACTGTATATATAACAGAAAAGCAGAAGACAACGCTTTTTTTAAGATTTTTGCGAAGCAAGGAGAGAGCAGATGCCCGAACCCGCTATCCGTGTGGAAAATGTTAGTATGGTGTTCCACATGCACAAGGAAAAAATTGACAACTTTAAAGAATATGTGATCCGCATTCTTAAGCGCAGTCTCACCTACAACGAGTTTTGGGCCCTGCGGGATATTTCGTTCACCGTGGAAAAAGGGGAGCGCTTGGGTGTGCTGGGCTTTAACGGCGCGGGCAAAAGCACGCTGCTCAAAGTGATTGCCGGCGTGATGAAGCCCAGCCAGGGCACGGTGGAGATTCATGGGGTGATTGCGCCGCTGCTGGAGCTGGGCGCGGGATTTGACTCAAACTACAGCGGACGCGAAAACATTTTTCTCTATGGCGCCACGATGGGCTATTCGCGCAGCTACATCCGCGCGCGCTATGACGAAATTTTAAAATTCAGCGAACTGCAGGATTTTATTGACGCGCCGGTGAAAAACTATTCTTCGGGCATGCGCGCGCGGCTGGGCTTTTCGATTGCGACGGCGGTGGAGCCGGAAGTGCTGATTGTGGACGAAGTGCTCAG
>JAITBA010000180.1 GCA_031283835.1 Oscillospiraceae bacterium | reverse complement strand
TAACGCAACCTTGCTCTTGCGTCATTTGCAAATGTGCCCCTGCGCCAAAAGGCAACAAAAGGCAGGGGCGTTTGCCACCTGCCTCCGTTGCGTTGTGCCGCTTAACCGAGTTTTTGCTTGACTTTGGCAGCCTTGCCCACACGCCCACGCAAGTAGTAGAGCTTCGCGCGGCGCACACGGCCCAAGCGCACCCGTTCCACCTTGGCAACATTGGGGGAGTGCAGCGGAAAGACGCGTTCGACGCCGACGCCGTAGGAAAGCCGGCGCACAGTAAAGGTTTCGGATATGCCGGAGCCGCGGCGGGCGATTACGGTGCCTTCGAACACCTGAATGCGTTCGCGCTCGCCTTCGCGGATTTTTACGTGCACCTTCACGGTGGAGCCGATTTCGATTTGCGGCGGCTCCTCCTTCAAGGAGTTCTTTGCGGTGCGCAGCAGCGCCGCATAGGCGCAGTCGGGGTTTGACGTGATGAGCTGGTTTGCTTTTTCTTGGTTCATGCTTGGTTCATCCTCCGATTATATTCGATTGTTCGCGGCATTGATGCCGGAGGAACAAAAGTTGCACTAAAATACAAACTATTATAACACACTTTGGCCAAAATTGCAAGAGGTAAATGCGACGAACAAGAAAAATTTATTATTTGGCTGCGGGCAAAATTTTTTTGCCAAAAAGGCTTGACAAACTTGCTTGAAGAGCATATAATGTTCATATGAGCAACTGTTCATATGAATGGAGGGAGCATGGAAGATTACAAAATCGAAACACTCTATGATGTTTCGGAGCTGTTCAAGGTGTTTGGCGACACCACGCGCATTCGTATCTTAACGGCGCTGCGCGGCGGCCCGCTGTGCGTGTTCCACCTGGCGCAACAGCTGGAGATGGGGCAAAGCGCGATTTCGCACCAGCTGCGGCTGTTGCGGGGAGCGGGGCTGGTGCGCGCGAACCGTGTGGGCAAAACAGTTAGCTATGCGCTGGACGACGACCATGTGGCGCAGATTCTTGATTTGGGGCTGGCCCATGTGGCACACAGAAAAGGAGGGCACGACGATGAGTGAGCAAACACACGTAAACGACGGCTGCTGCTGCGGGCACTGCGAGGCGCCTGCGCCGCAAAAAAAACAGCAGAGCGGCACCGCGCGGCTGGTGCGGCAATGGGGCCCGCTGGGCTTGGCGGCGATGGGCTTGGCGGCGATGTTGTTTATTGATGAAAAAGGTTGGCTTGCGCTGACGCTGGGGATTTTGAGCAGCCTGCTGGCGGGCTACGAAATTTTTTGGAAGGCCATCAAAGGGCTTGCAAAGTTGAAAATCAACGAGGGCGTGATGATGCTGGTGGCCACGGTGGCGTGTTTGGTGTTGCGCGATTTTCGCGAAGCGGTGGCCATTGCGGTGTTTTTTGCGCTGGGCGAGCAGCTGGAAGGCATTGCCGCGGCGCGGAGCCGGCGTTCTATCGAAGCGCTTTCGGCTTTGCGGCCCGACAAGGCGCATTTGCTGCGGCAGGGCCGGGAATATGACACGGTGCCGGCGGAAGATGTGCCTGTGGGCAGCGAAATTCTTGTGCTGCCCCACGAGCGCGTACCTCTGGATGGCGTGGTGGTCAGTGGGCTTTCGGCAGTGGACACCGCTGCGATGACGGGCGAAAGTGTGCCGCGCGAAACGACGGCGGGCGACGAACTGCTGGGCGGGTTTGTTAACGGCAGCGGCAGTTTGGTGGTGCGCACAACCGCTGTGGCAGGGGATTCCGCCGCCGAACGGCTGCTGGAACTTGTGGAACGCGCCGCGGCGCAGAAGGGAAGCAGTGAACGCTTTTTGGCTCGCTTTGCCCGGATTTATACGCCTGTGGTGATGCTGCTGGGGGTTGTTGTGGCGATTGTCCCTTCAATAATCACCGGCGATTGGGCCACGTGGGTACGGCGGGGGCTGCTGCTATTGGTTTCGTGCTGCCCGTGCGCGGTGGTGCTTTCGGTGCCGCTGAGTTTTTTTGCGGGGATGGGCGCGGCGGCGCGGCAGGGTGTGCTTGTGAAGGGCAGCCGCTTTGTTGAGGACTTGACCAAGGCGCGCGTGGCTGTGTTTGACAAAACCGGCACGCTCACCACCAACGATTTTGAAGTGACAGAATTGCTGCCAAGTGCGGGCGTTGCGCCGACCGTGCTGCTGCAAACAGCGGTGCTTGCAGAACAATACTCGGCGCACCCCTTGGCAAAAGCAATTGCCGGCGCGGCACAGCACGGCGCGGCGCAGGCAGCGGAGGTGCGGGAATACCCCGGCGGCGGTGTGCGTGCGACGCTGGAGGAGGGCACGACGATTTTGTGCGGCAGCAAGCGATTTTTGGAAGAAAACGGCACGGCTTGCGGCGATTTGCCCGCGGCGCAGGTCTATGTGGCGCGGGACGGGCAGGCGCTGGGGTGTATTCGCCTGGCCAGCCGTTTGCACCCGGATGCGCCCGGCGCGGTTGCGCAACTGCGCAAATTGGGCATTGCGAAGTGTGCGCTGCTCACCGGCGACGAGGCGCAGGCGGCCCGGCGGGCGGCCGAGGCTTGCGGCGTGGAGGAGGTTTTTGCCGGGTTGCTGCCCGCGCAAAAGTTGGAACACCTCAAGCGCTTGCGGCAGACGGGCACGACGGTTTATGTGGGCGACGGCATCAACGACGCGCCGGTGCTGGCCCTGGCCGATGTGGGCGTGGCGATGGGTTCGGGGGCGCAGCTGGCCGCCGAAAGCGCTGACCTGGTGCTCATGGGCAACTCTCTCTTGCCGCTGGTCAAAGCCATGGTGCTGTTCCGCAAAACCGTGCGCGTGGTGCGCGCCAACGTGGGCTTTGCGCTGGCGTTTAAGGCGGCGGTGGTGGCGGCGGGCCTGGTCGTGCCCGGCACGCCGGTTTGGCTGGCCATTTTTGCCGACGTGGGCGTGATGGTGCTCACGGTGCTTAACGCGGCGCGTCTGGGCGTTTTGCGCGCAAAGGCGCACTAGGGCGTGTTGACACTAACGCTCAACGCCCATCTTCTGGCGGATTTCCCGCCGTTCTGCGTTAATTTTTTTTGTAATACGAAAGTATGACTGCAAAAATAATTGCCTTGCCCGGCAAAAAATCTGCTCAAAATCTGGACATTTCGGATAGTGTCAACACGCCCTAAAATATTTTTGCGCACCCTTGCAAAAAAGTGTTGACTTATCCGGTAGGAATGTGTTATAATAGCTTACGACAAAAATGGCGGGGCACAAAAGAAGCGGCGTTTTGCGCGCAAAGGCTGCGGTAACATTTTATCGAAGGCTGGCCGCGTGCCGCTTGCGTCAGAGGGGTTTAGCGTTAAAAACACTCTCAAAAGGGTTCCCTTTTGAGAGTAGCTATTTTTTTCGAATTTTGCGCAAAATTGCAGTAGAAAATCGAAAAAAACGTTGCATTTCTTGCAGCTACAACCTTTTGAGAAAGAACTCTTTTGCAATCAGCCGCAAAAAACAAAAAATGTGCTTGCACGTTTTTAATATTTTTTTCAAAAAAGGAAAGAGGGGTAACACACATGACCAAAAAATTGCTGAGCGTTCTATTGGCGCTCGTGCTGTGCTTCGGCATGGCAATCACCACCGTCTTCAGCGCTTCGGCTGAGGAAGTAATCGTTGAGCCGGAAGGGTTTTTCGATGATATCCAGTCAAAGCTGGTGGCAACCGTGGAGGAGTACCTGTATGCAAACTATGGCATCAAGGTGAATCTTGCGGATATCAGCCTGAGCGACCTTAGCATCGAAGCCATCTTGGCGAGCATAGACCTAAGCGAGCTGGATGTGGAAAAACTACAGGAGGTGCTGGACTCTATTGGCTTGAGCGATGTGAGCCTGGCAGAGCTGCTGGAGAATATCGACCTGGACGAAGTGGATTTGGCGGCGCTTTATGATGAGTATCTGGGCGGCGAGCTGGACCTTAGCGCCCTGCTGGGACTGATTAATCTGGGCGATATTGACCTGAACAGTCTCTTGGGCGACATCGACCTGAACAGTCTCTTTGGCGGCCTGGGTCTGGGCGGGGATGGCACCGACCTCCTGGCAGCCCTGGACTTCGGCAGCATCTTTGAGCAGATTAAGGTGGAGTTTGACAACGCCGTCGAAGCCGTTGACACCTTTGTTGTCAGCACGTGGGAAAGCGTGAAGAAGTTCTTCGAAGACCTGTGGGCAGACATCCAAGACTTTTTTGTTGGCCTGTGGGAAGACACCAAAGCCTTCGGGGACAAAATCTTCTTTGGGGAAGCCAAGCTGGTGCTGCCTGTTTCGGAATAACGCCGCTTTTTTGCAGAACAGCAAGATCACTTTTTTTACATTGCGTAACCGCCCAAGATGCAACTCTTGGGCGGTTGTTTTTATACGTCGTTTCGCTCACGCTCGCGTACAATCATGCGCACGGGAGTGCCTTCGAGGCCAAACACGGCGCGGATTTGGTTTTCGAG
>JAITBA010000145.1 GCA_031283835.1 Oscillospiraceae bacterium | reverse complement strand
CTTGATGACCAGCTGCGGCTTTTTTGCGCGCTCGGCGGCAATGCGGCGCAGGCGTTCGGCTTCGCTTTCGTGCCGGCGGCTGCGCATGCCCTGCTTGCGGTATTGCTTGCTTTTTTGGGTGAGCTTTTGCTTGCTCACCTGGCTGTCGGGCCGGCGGGCGCTGCCTTGCTGCGCAACGTGCTGCCCGGGGGCAATCTGTTCGTAGCGCTCGTTATATTTTTCAAGGTTCACGCTGCCCGATCGTGTATCTACCGTGCGGGACTCGCCCTTGGTGCGCGCCTGTGCGGGGCCGTCTGTTCCGGGCTTCGCGGCTTTTTCGCCCTGGGGCTTGCCGCCGCGGGTGGCCATTTTGTCGGCCAGCTGCTTGGCAAGCTCTTCGCTGGCCTGACGCTCTTCTTTGGTGGGGCGCTTTTTGGTGCCGGCGGCCGGCGGCGCTGCCTTGGGCTTTTGCGTGACGGGCGGCGCGTTGGCGGCCTTTGGCTGCGCCTTGGGCGGCTCTTTTTTCAAGCGCTGTTCTGCCAGCGCAAAAAAGGCGTCAAAGTTTTCCACGCCGCGCCGCAGGGAATAGTGCTCAAAAATCACGTTGAGTTCCGCTTCCGAAAGCACGGAATTGAGATTCTTTGCCCCCTCAAAATAATGGGAGAGCACTTCCGCAATCTCTTTGTTGGGCACCTTCAGTTCGGCGGCGATGTCTTTGATTCTGATTTTTTCCAGCATAGAATTCCCCTTTCGTGGCGCGGTGCGTGTGGGCAACAAGGCCCGCAAGTTAATGTTTATTGCTCTGTGAGAGCCTTGATTTTTTGGGCAAAGCCGCGTTCGTTTATCGTGAGCACGGCGGCTTTGTATTGTGTGGCGGTTTTAATGTCTTGCGCGGTGAAGCCGGTGCTTTGCAGGGCAATGTTGGCCTGAGCGGCCAAAAATGTCATTTCTTCGGCCAGGCGGGGCGAAGCGTCGGTGCACAGCAGGCACAGCCTTGCTTTGCCGCCGCGCAGGGCGGCCTTGGCCGCGTCGTGCCCAAAAGAAACGCGGTTTGCTTTGCGGGCAAGACCCAGCAGATTGAGGATTTGCGTTTCATTCTTCATGGCAGCCCGCAATCTCTCTTTCTAGCGCGTCATAGATTTCGTTGGGCACAGGGCACTTGAAGGTGTGCTGCAGGCCCTTTTTTTTGCGCAGCTTTTGCAGGCAAGCGGGGTTTTCGCGGCAAAGGTAGGCACCGCGTCCATTGGCTTTGCCTGTGGCGTCCACTGCGATTGTGCCGTTGGGTGCGCGCACGATGCGGCGCAGCGCCTGCTTGGGTTTCATCTCGTAGCAGCCGCAGCAGCGGCGCAATGGGATTTTTTTGGGGGGCAGAGGATTACTCATCCAGCACAATCTCCTCTGTTCCGCCGGCCTGCGCATCGCTTCGAATGTCGATTTTCCAGGTGGTGAGCTTGGCGGCCAGGCGCGCGTTTTGGCCCTTGTTGCCAATGGCAAGGCTCAACTTGCTTTCGGGTACGGTGATATGGCAGATGTGCTCGTCGTTATCGACCACCTGCACATGCAGCACTTCGGCGGGGGCCAGAGCCGCGGCCACATATTCGGCCACGTCGTCGCTATAACGCACCACGTCGATTTTTTCGCCGCCCAGCATATCCACAATGCGCTCAATGCGGGCGCCCCGCGCGCCAATGCACGCGCCTACCGGATCAATGGTTTCGTCTTTGCACCACACGGCCACCTTGCTGCGGCTGCCGGCTTCGCGGCTGACGGCTTTCACCTCCACCAGGCCTTCGCGCACTTCGGGCACTTCCAGCTCAAACAGGCGCTTGACCAGGTTGGGGTGGATGCGGGAAAGCGTGGCGTGGGGGTAGCGGCGGTCGAGCCCGCGGATGTCCACCACATATACTTTAATCAGGTCGCCGGGCTCAAACGCTTCGCCGGGCACTTGCTCGGCTGCCAAGAGCACTTCGGTGACTTTGCCGATTTCCACAATCAGGTCGCCGGTGGGTTCCACCTTTTGCACCTTCACGGTCACAATTTCCTGCTCGCGGCTCTGGAATTCCTCGCGCAGGCGGCCGTGCTCGGCTTCGCGTATGCCTTGTCGCAGCACGTGCTTGCCTTTCTCGGCGGCAATGCGGCTCACCGCACGGGTGTCCAGCTCAATTTCGATGATATCGCCCGGTTGCGCGCCCGGCTTGAGTTTATCGGCCTGCTCGGGCAGCAAATCGGTGTCTTCGTCCAGGATTTCGCTCACCACCTGTTTGCGCAGAAAGACCTTCATTTCTTGTGTGTTGGGCAGGATTTCGCAAAATACCATGTCTTTGTTGTTATAATCGCCGCGCACCGCGGTGACAATGGCGCGCTCAATGCCGTCGTAAAGGTTTTCGAGCTGTACGCCTTTTTCTTTTGCCAGGTAGCGCAGCGCTTCAAAGAACTCTGGGTTTTTCATGTCGGGAATCATCCTTTCTTGCTTGTATATGAATGCGTATTGTCCCATCGGGGGCATGGTCTGCTTGTGTAAGCAGCTACTCTTCTTCAAAATCTTCAAGGTCTTCGTCGGCAATTTCATCTTCTTCAAAATCGTCGTATAATTTCACGGTCGTTGTTTTTGTGCGCGCAATGGTCTGCTCGGTGCCGTCCTTGAACCGCAGGGTGATTTGTTTATTTTTGTCGCCCGCCAGAGCACCGACGGTTTCGATCATTTTTCCGCCCGCGCCTTGGTGCTTCACCGTGACAAGGCTGCCGACGTATTGCGCAAAGTGTTCGTCGCGCGTGAGTTCTCGTTCGATGCCGGGGGAACAGACTTCTAAGGTATAGGCCTGCGCGATAAAGTCCGCCTCGTCCAAGGGTCTATCTACCATGCGGCTCAGGGCTTCGCAGTCATCCAAAGTGACGCCGCCGGGCTTGTCGATCCAAAAGCGCAGATACCACAAAGCGCCTTCCTTCAGGAACCGCACATCCCAAAGGGTCAGCCCCAATTGTGCCGCCAGGGGTTCCGCAAGCCGCTGGGCCCGCTGGGCAATGCCGCCCGTGTTCAGATCCGCCATTTTCCCTCCCTACACAATAAAAGAGCGGGCACTGCCCACTCTCCACGTCAAACTTGCCGCTCGGCTTCGCAATTCATTGTCATTGATAATAGTATAACACAGGAAAAATAAAAATGCAAGCTTTTTTTTGCATTTTTGTGGGCTTGCGGGGCGGCTGTGTTCCGGCACGGGTTGCATTAAAAAACCGCACGGCAAAAGCCCGTCTGCCCCACGGCACTGCGCGGCAATAAAAGGTGGCATTAAAAACCCTAACGCTCGATGCCGAAGCACCAAGCGTTAGGGTTGAAGGGTTTGTATGAAGCAAAATGGAGAAAGTGATTTAAGGGTCTTGCGGCCATGAAAACACACACGTCCGTCTGACTCTAATTATTATAGCACCATCATCGCAAATTGTCAAGCGATTGCAGGAGATTTAACATTTTATTTACATGTTGCGGTATTATTTTTTTTTGCGTAATCAATGTGCGGATTCGAAATTCTCATTGACAAACGCCCTCTGGTTATGTAAAATATAAAGATAGCAACACGATGGAGGTGTCTTATGAATATTTTTATTTTGTATGTGCTGTTGGGCGCGGCGGCTTTTTTGGTGGTGGCGAGCCTGGCAGGGGGCTATGCGGGCTACGTGCTGAGCCTGACGCGGCGAAAAAAGCAGGCGATGCAGCTGCAGGCGCCTGACCCGAAAGAGGTGCTGCGCAGCACGTTGTGCAACCAAGGGAAGGAATGGTTTTTTGCGCAGAAGCCGGAGGAGGTGTTGCTGCAAAGCCGCGACGGGCTGACCTTGCGGGGGTATTTTTTGCCCGCCAAGCGGCCCGGCAACCGGCTGCTGGTGTGCTCCCATGGCTACAACTGCAACGGACCCGATGAGTTTGGTGCGTTTTTGCGGTATTATCACGAGGCATTGGGGTTTCATATTTTGCTGCCCGACCACCGTGCCCATGGGCGCAGCGACGGCAAATACATTGGCTTTGCCGCGCGGGAGTGGGAGGATATTCTGGATTGGGCGGACGCGTTTGTGCGGCGGCTGGGGCCCGGCACGCAGGTGGCGCTGCACGGGGTTTCGATGGGCGGGGCCACGGTGATGAACTGCAATGCCCACAATCCTCCCGGCTATATTAAATGCATCGTGGAGGATTGTGGTTACACCAACGGTTACGAGATGATATCGCTCTCGGTTCGGCGCGACCTGCACATTCACTTCCCGCCCATCAACTGGGTTTGCGCGCTGTGGTTCCGGCTGTTTGTGGGCCGCAGCCTGCGCCGCGACAGCGACCCCTTTGGGCACATTGCCAATTGCAAAACCCCCACGCTGTTTGTCCATGGCGACGCCGACACCTTCGTGCCCACCGAAATGGGTCTGCGGTTTTATAACGCCGCCGCCATGCCAAAAGAGCTGCTCCTTGTCCCCGGCGCGGGCCACGCCATGGCCTACCCCATCGACCCGGCAGCCTATGAAGCAAAGCTGCGGGAATTTTATGACCAATGGATGAAAGAGGAAGTGCGGGTTTAGCACCCGTATGCACACCTGCTCCCCGCGCGTCTTCCGGCAGCTTTTCCGCTGTGCCGCGTTCAATTTTCTTACGCAAGTGTTCCGGCAAAAAACCGCTTGCGTGTTACGGTTGATGCAGCAGCACGGCAACGAGGTTGGTGGCGTTTGCCGGCAAAAACAAGTCGCCGGCGACGTTGGGTTGGACGACCAGCTGGAGCTTGTCACCTTTTTTGAGCGCAACCAGAGCGGTTTGCGCCACGTTTTCCACATCGTGCGCCCGGGTGTCGCGGGCAGTGAGGGTTTCGGGCAGGGGCGCGTTGTTGCGGGTAACATAAAATTGCACGTAGGCGGCAATGGTATAGCTGTAGCTGGCGGCATAGCTGAGGTAGTACACGCCGCTTTTTTGAATGGTTAGCGCCGAAGCGGCGGCGGCCATGTTTTTGGCGGGCATGGCCTGTTGCAGGTCGTCGAGCGCAAAAGGCGTGCCGCCCTGCAGAGCGAGCAGTAGATCTAGGCCGTTGCTAACGCCGCCATAGGCGCTTTGGGCAGCGGGCACAGGCGTGGGCGGCCACGGCGTTGCGCAACAAGAAACGGGGTTGCATTGCATTGTTTTTCTCCTTTTGTATAGGGCGTGTTGACACTAACGCTCAACGCCCATCTTCTGGCGGATTTTTCGCCGTTCTGCGTTAATTTTTTTTGCAATACGAAAGTATGACTGCAAAAAATTTGCCTTGCCCGGCAAAAAATTCGCTCAAAATCTGGACATTTCGGATAGTGTCAACACGCCCTAATAAATGACAGGCGTGGTTGGCACGCCTGTCCTATTATATGCGGCATTGCTATTTTGTGTCTGCCGTGAAATGTTTTTTGGAACCGCTATACCTACCCCTGCGTCCGCTCATGCATTTCTTGCAAATAGGCATCGTAGCTGGTCTTTTTGTCATAAAAGCTGCCGGGGCTCACGTCGATGATGCGGTTGGCAATGGTTTGGGCAAACTGGTGGTCGTGGCTGGCAAACAGCACGCTTTCGGGGTAGCGCTGCAGGCCCTCGTTGAGGCTCTGAATGCTTTCGAGATCCAGATGGTTGGTGGGTTCGTCCAACAGCAACACGTTGGCACCGCTGAGCATCATGCGCACAAGCATCATGCGCACACGCTCGCCGCCGCTGAGTACTTTGGCCTTCTTGGTGCTCTCGTCCCCCTGAAACAGCAGCCGCCCCAGCCAGCCCCGCACGTCGCTTTCAAAAATGAGGTTGCTGTAGCGGCGCACCCAGTCGATCAGGCTGTCGTCCACGCCGTCAAAAAACGCACCGTTATCGGTGGGGAAGTAGCTTTGGCTGGTGGTCACACCCCACTTCACGGTGCCTTCGTCCGGTTCCAGCTCGCCCGCAAGGATTTTGAACAGTGTGGTTTTGGCCACGGCGTCGGTGCCCACAAAGGCCACTTTCTCGCGCGGCTGAATGGTGAAATTCACGTGGTCAAGCACAAGGCGGTCGCCGATTTTTTTGGTTAGGCCCACAACGGTGAGCAACTCGTTGCCCACGGCGCGGTCTGGCGTGAAGGCGATGTAGGGGAAGCGCCGCGTGCTCACGGGCAGGTCCTCCACAATCAAGTTATCGAGCAGCTTTTTGCGGCTGGTGGCCTGCTTGCTCTTGCTGGCGTTGGCGCTAAAGCGCTGAATAAATTCCTGCAACTCTTTTATCTTTTGTTCGGATTTTTTGTTTTGGTCGCGCAGTTGCCGCTGCGCAATCTGTGTATAATTATACCAGAAATCGTAGTTGCCCATGAACATGGTGATTTTGCCGTAGTCGATATCCACCGTGTGGGTGCACACCTGGTTGAGGAAGTGCCGGTCGTGGCTGACCACAATCACGGTGCTCTGCAAATCTTGCAAAAAATCCTCCAGCCAATGAATAGCCTCCACATCCAAATGGTTGGTGGGTTCGTCCATCAGCAAGATTGCGGGGTTGCCAAAAATTGCTTGTGCCAGCAGCACTTTCACCTTCACGTCGTTCGAAAGCTCGGCCATTTGCGCGGTGTGGAATTCGTTGGTGACGCCCAGCCCGTTAAGCAGAATTTCCGCGTCGCTTTCGGCGCTCCAGCCGTCCATTTCGGCAAATTGCTCCTCCAGCTCACTAATGCGCATGCCGTCTTCTTCGCTAAAGTCCTCCTTGGCATAGAGCACTTCTTTTTCGTCCATGATTTCCACCAGTTGCCGGTTGCCCAGCAGCACGGTGCGGGTCACGTCGCAGTCGTCATATTTGAAGTGGTTCTGCTCCAGCACCGAAAGCCGCTCGCCCGGCGTAATAAAAATTTCGCCCTTGTCGGGTTCAATTTCGCCGGATAAAATTTTGAGGAAAGTGGACTTGCCCGCGCCGTTGGCACCAATGAGCCCGTAGCAATTGCCCCGATTAAAGGTGATGTCTACGTGCGCAAAGAGCGAACGCCCGCCAAATTGCAGCCCCACGTTGTTTGCCTGAATCATGGGATGGTCTCCTTTGTGTGATGGAATTGATGTGAGTTTGTTGCTTTGTGCAGGTTGCGGCATGCCGCCTCAAAAACAGCGTCAGCTGCCGGTCTTCTTTTTTGCGGCTTTCTCTTTGGCGGGCGCCTGATTGCTAAAGCCGCAGCCTTCGGCCAGGCAGTGCAGGGCGCCGCCGCGCTGCTGGAACAGCGTTTTGCCGCACTTGGGGCATGGCTCTTCTGTGGGGGCGTCCCATGTGACAAAGTCGCAGGTGGGGTATCCGGTGCAGCCGAAGAACACGCGGCCGGTTTTTTTTGCTTTGCGCTGGGCCATGGGCTTGCCGCAAACGGGGCAGTTGCCCTTGGTTTCGGGTGCGAGAGGCTTGGCGTTTTTGCATTCGGGGTAGCCGGGGCAGGCCAAAAAGCGCCCGAAGCGCCCGGTTTTAATCACCATCATCCGCCCGCATTTTTCGCAGGGGATATCGGTCTGGTCTTCCTCCAGTTTGAGCTTGACGCCGTCCATATCGGCCTTGGCCTGGAGCAGCGTGGCTTCAAAATCGCCATAGAAATCGCGCAGCACCGCCACATAATCTTTGTGGCCGCTGCCCACTTCATCCAGGCGGGTTTCCATTTCGGCCGTGAATTTCACGTTCACAATGTTGGGGAACCGGTCTTTTAGCAGTTGCGTGAGCACTTCGCCCAGCTCCGTGGGGCTGAGCATCTTTTGCTGCCGGGTGATGTAGCTGCGGTGCAAAATGGTGCT
>JAITBA010000127.1 GCA_031283835.1 Oscillospiraceae bacterium | reverse complement strand
GAGGCAGACGGCGGTGATCTATGCAAGGCTGACCTACGGCACATCTTCCCGGCAAGCCACTTCGTTTAACTCGAACTAAGAAACAAATGAAGCGATGCACAAAACTATATAGAGGAGTTGCAAAATGAAAAAAATATTACAGTCACGCAAAAACCGCGTGATCGCACTGGTGTTGGCCATCGCACTGATGGCCGGTTCACTGGTGATAGGTCTGGCCGCCACGCTGGCAGAAACAAAATGGCAGTACCGGCTGCAACAACCAAGCACCACACTCTACGTGCTCCCATCCGGAAGTTCCTTTTCGCTCGCGGCCGGAGGTGTGTCCTCAGCCAGACTGGTGGATGAATCCTTGGGTCACTTCGAGAAGATAGGCACAAGCTACGTACTTACGACCGACGGGACAAAAACCGCAGGCATCGCGCAGATTGTGCGCGTAAACAATTCTGGCTGGTTTATGTTGGATCTAAACCTTCAAGTGGCCGACGCGAGCAAAATCACCGGCTACGACCTGCCCAACGAGGGCAATGGCTTTGTTTCGAAGGCCAGCAGCACCGTGCCGGTCAACCTGGGTATCACCTACTACAAATCCGCGGCGGCGGTGATTCCCAACAACCAGCCATGGGCGCCCAACGAAAGCGCCATCAGCGACTACGACGGCTCTGCGGGTGTGCAAGCGGCGCTGGCCAACCAGGTGGAATGGACGTCCCTTGACCCCGACATCCTGTTTGTTGAAGCCGATAAGCGCACCGTTTATGCCAAGGCCGAGGGTATCACCATGCTCCTGGGCAAGTTTGTTGACCGCTGGGGCGTGGAACAGCACATTCACTTTGTGTTTGGCGTGGGCACCGCGCCCGGCCAAAGCAATAACGACCTGAGCAAGCTGCTCGACGCCATCAAAAAGGGGCAGACAATCCTCGACCTTGAGGCCCCAAATCCCTACAAAGAGGACGGTCTGGGCGTTTTGCAAGCCGCAGTGGAGGCGGCCAAGGCTCTGCTCGACAGTGGCAACCTCGACAAAGGCGCAATTAAGGGCGCGACTGATGCCATCATCAGTGCCATTGACGGCCTGGAGCAGGCCAACACCGGCGGCGAAACAATCATCACCGTGCCGGGCGACGGAAAATATAAGCGCCCCTCCGGCCCGCCGCACATCTATGAAGTTCTTGACCCCGATACGGGCGATAGCCAGGTTCCGCCCGCCTATATCTATGATCCGGACGGCAGCCTGGAGCAAGTGCCCCCCGTGCTGGGCGACGACACACGGCCTGCCTATAGGGATGGCTATATTTATTACGTCGAAGAAGATCCCGAGGGCAGCAATATCTTCTTTGCCGTCGACCCCGACACAGGCGCGCTGGATGAAGCAAACCCAAAATGGGGCGGCCCCGACAAGCAGCCCGGCGGCGGCGACGACAGCGCGGCCTCGAAGGACGGCACCGCATGGTATGCGGAAGATCCGGCAGGCTCGAACCTGTGGAAACCCGTGCGCACCACGGCTACCGGCGCGGACCAGGGCACGCTTGACCCCGAAATGGCCAGCTGGAAAGGCGGCGGCACTGACGGCAAGCCCGGCGGCACCGACGACCTGTTCCCAATCACCGTTGTGGACGGCAAAACCGTGGCCGGGCCCTTTGGCACCGGCGACGACACGTACTATGTTGGCGCGGGCGACGACGGCCGGTTCGATACCGCCGGCTGGAACAACACCGGCATTCCCCAAAACGACGTCGTGCATCCAAGCGATGTGAAATATTTTTGGGATGGCGAGCACCTTATCCCCGACAACGGCGCAGGCAAACCTAGACCGCCTGTTGTCAGCGGCGATGGCGTCAACGGCAACACCGTAACCATCACCCTGAACCAGGGCTATGACGCGCCGTACAATCACCCGATTTCTATCGACGGCAACCCGGCCCCCAGCGTGAGCAAAGTCGCGGGCGGCAACGCTTCCATCAACTACAGCAACGGCAACATTGTTGTGACGAAAGGCCTGACCCAGGGCTCGTATTCCGCGCAGTTCACAATTTCCAACGCCTCAAAAAGCATCACGCTCACCGTGAATGTGCGTATTGTGCAGAACGGCGGCGGCGGCAAGGACGAGCCTGTGGGCGTAAACGGACGCGTTCTGGACACCGCCAAAACCGGCGACAGCAGCGAATGGATCGAAATAGCGCAGCAAGTTGTTGGCGGCAAACCCTATAGCCTAATTCTGCGCAAGGCAAGTATTGGCGAGGGGTATTTTGGAACAGAGAATAAGTACAACGGCTCCACCGCGCAAAAGGCCGTCAACGCTTGGTTCCTCAACGACAGCACCGCAGGCACCTCCCTTAAGTGGGGCGCCAATCTGCGCAACTTCACCGTGACCAGCGACGTGATGACGAAGATCGGCACCTTTCCCGCCAGCAGCAGTGGCTGGGATGGCTACGGCAGCTGTGACGGCTTCAGCAAACCCACCGGCACCAAGGACAATGGGTTGCCGGTAGCGGCAGGCGGCAAGGGCACGCTGAACATCGCCTTCCTGCTCAGCTTTGGCGAAGCAACCCGCTTCTGCAGCAAGAGGTGGACCTTGTCAGGACCTCAGGTCAGCAACCCCAACGCGGTGGAAAACTGGACATACCTGAACACTGCGGAGAATTGGTGGCTCCGGACGCCGAGCGGCACTAACGACGCTTGCGTCGTCAGCAACTTGGGCTACGCCACCAATAGAGACGAACTTAACTATAATTTCGATTTGCGTCCCGCTTTGTGGGTCGACTCCGCCATCTTTTCCAACTAAATCATTCGTCTCATTTTCCTCTCACGTATCTTTAAAGGCCCCCGGCGCTTTTGTATGGGACGCCGGGGGCCGCAGGGAAAGCGTCACAAGTATTGAAGGAGTAATCATTATGAAAAAGGTCAACAAGCGCGTGTTGTGCGCGGTGCTGGCGGCGGTGCTGGCCCTGTCGATGATCGTAAGCGGCGTGTACGCCTGGATCGACAACAGCCAGCACAAATCGAACGTTGCCACGGGCGGCAACGAAAACAAGAAGCAGGACGTCGTGCTCGTGGAGGACTACGAGGAGCCCGACGACTGGCAGCAGGACGACGAGCTGAAGAAAGAGGTGTGGGTCAAAAACACCGGCGAGGGCAATGTTTTTGTGCGGCTTCAGCTCAAGGAGTACATGGACATCTCGAAGATCACCTATAGCTACAGCGATGAATACCTGCTGATGGACAGCGACGGTAAATTTGTAGCTAGTGCCGGCGGCACCGCAACCGATCCCCCCACGAAGGCCCAGCGCGACGCTTTTAAGCTGGCTCTTGACAACATGGTTGACATCAACGGCGATAAAATCAACCTGGTTTTTGACGACAGCCAGATCAAGCCCTTCAAGGCCTATGGCGATGTGTGGCGCTTCTATCTTGTCACCGACAAAACCACGAATATCAACGGCAAATATGGCAAGCGCCTGCTGGAGGACTTTGATCAGGCCACTCCACGGTCGCTGGTGGCCGGCGTTGAACGCGGCGAATATGAGGAAACCATTGACCACAAGCTTCACCCCACCAGCGAATGCCTCTACACCCCGCACACCTGGCTCGAGCCGCCTGCCGGGCCGGAAAACTGCGGCCACGGCGACGATGGTGAAACGCCGCCCCGCGGCTTTCACGACTACGTGGAATGGACGCTGGGCCAAGCGGCGCAGCTGATTAAGCTGAGCGACTGGGACGGCCGGCCCGTGGCAGCCTGGATTTTGGACGACAGCAGCCCCGAGGGTTGGGCCTATTGGGGCCAGGCCTTGGAGCCCGGCAACGAAACCGCGAAGCTGCTCGAATCCATCAAACTGATTAAGCAGCCGGACGGCCCGTTCTACTACGCCATTCACGTGGATATGCAGACGGCGGATCTGTACCAGCTCAAGGCCAACTTCGACGATATGCCGAAAGAAATTGAGGATGCCCTGCGCGACAAGTTGTTCACCATCAGCGGAACCCCATCGGTTGGCGTCAGGGGCAGCGATGTGGTTTTTACCGCCATGTATGACGGCAAACCCGTGCCCGTCGCCGAAGTGAATTGGTTACCGCCGGCAGCGGCCAGCGGCCCGGCCCTTGGCCCAAACACCAAGTTCATCGCAACCGGTGTGCTGCGAATCGGCGGCGGCCAGAGCTCCGCCACTGTGATCCTCGTCACAGGAAAATACACGCCCGCCGACGGCATTGAGAGAACCGCAACCTTTACGGTTACGATAGCGGCATAACACCGTTTTTTCTTCCTTTCCGGCGCGCCGTCCCGCCTCGCGGGCAAGAGAGGGGCGGCGCAGGGAAGGCGGCTCCGCAACCATCTCGGCATGCCGTCTCGTGCGTCAAGCAATTTGACGCAGGCGAGGGCATTCCGATCCATTTAAATTTGAGGAGATGTGCATATGAAGCGATTGCGCGGCGCGCGGCCTATCGCGCTGTTATTGGCTTGCGTGCTGGCCCTTTCGGCAGCTGCCAGCGGCACCATGGCCTGGGCGGATTTTAGCCAACACCGCACGAACATCGCCGAAGGAGAAGGCCCGGGCATGCTGCGCAGCGCACTGCTGCAAAAATACGAAAGCGGCACAAAAACCCCCGTCTCCGGCGTGGAATTTGCGCTGTATCGGGTGAATTTTGATGGCACGGCGACCCCAATGCAAAGTTATATCACGGGCCGCGACGGGCAGATTCTCGCCTCCGACCTAAAATCCGGCGATTATTACTGGCAAGAAAGCCGCCCCGCACCCGGATTTTTGCCCGAAATTGAGGACGGCCAGCCGAAGAAATACCCCTTTTCGTTGCCCGGAGAGAACGAGCAGCCCGTACGCGTGACCGCCTATAACACCCGTCGCCAGGGCAAACTGGCCTTGCGCAAAACGGTTGCAAACAGCGACGAAAGCCCCCTGACCCAAGCGCAAAAAGACCTGTTGTTTGAATTCACCGTCACGTTTTTGGACGGCAAAAGTTACACATATAGCATCGACGGCGGTGCGGCGCAGACAATCGTCAGCGGCGGCAAAATCTATCTTAAGAGCGGCCAGACCGCGCAGTTCAACAACATGCCGGTTGGCATCGGCTACGTAATCACCGAAACGCCGGTTGCGCATTATGTCACCACCAGCGAGAACCATGCGGCCAACGTGCCCGAGGGCGGCATCACCGCGGCGTTTATCAACACATACAACCCCGCTCCGCCCAACAATGGCAGCCTGACCATCACAAAAACCGTGATTGGCGAGGGTGCGGACCCGGAACAGGACTTCGACTTCACAGCGCTCATTGGCGGCGAGACACATAGCTTCACCCTCAAGCACGACGAGAGCAAAACCTTCGACGGCCTGCCCTTGGGCACAGCCTACGTCGTTTCCGAGGTCAACGTGCCGCAGGGCTACACAGCGAACCATGACCGCTATATAGGCACGATTTCGGCGGCCGGCGCGGCCATCGCTCTGCCTTTCGTCAATCATTATGAGGGCGAAAACCCACCCGATTTGCCCGGCAATTTGGAGGTCACCAAGACTATCGCCGGCCCTGGAGTGAACCTTGACAAGGCGTTCACATTCGAGATTGCTTTCACGGGCCGGGATGCGCCGCAATCCCCGCAAACCTTCACCCTCAAGCATAACGAAAAAAAGACCTTCACAGGAATTCCCCGCGGCGTGGCCTACACCATCACCGAGTCCGCCGAATCCGGTTATCGGGCCGACTTCTCCATCGCCGGCGGCGTGATCTCTTG
>JAITBA010000094.1 GCA_031283835.1 Oscillospiraceae bacterium | reverse complement strand
CTTAACCCCGCCCAGCGTTTCAAGCGTGATGGGATTTTTGCGCGTCATGCCGTTTTCGTAGACATACTTCGCCACGCACCGCGACGCGTTGCCGCACATTTTTGCTTCGCTCCCGTCCGCGTTAAAAATACGCATGCGAAAGTCCGCTGTCTTGCTCGGCTCAATCAGCACCAGCCCGTCGGCCCCCACGCCAAAGTGCCGCTCGCTCACCCGCACCGCCAGTTCCTCCGGCGCCGTCACAGTCTCCTCAAAGCAGTTGATATAAATATAGTCATTTCCTGCGCCTTGCATTTTTGTGAAGCGCATGGTGTTCCTCCCTTCTTCATTTATCCCTTGGGATGTGCCGCAATTTGTCAATTCATCATTCGCGCCGCCCGCGCATATATCTGGAAGGAGCATAAAAAGGGGGCGCTGCAATGACGATTTTAATCCACAACACAAAAACCAACCGGATGGAACGCTACGAGCGTGGGACGCGTGAGCCCATGCCCTACGCGAACGTAACCTTGCAGGTGGGCGAATTCCGCGGCACCTCGCACAGCAATCTGCTTTGGAGCACCAGCGGCGCCATGGAAAGCTGGGTGGCCACGCGGAACATGTGGGGCCAGCCAATCTATCTGCCCTACGCCTTCCGGCGCATTGGCGAAGGGGGCCACGCCGCCCAAAGCCAACACTACGCCGGCACCGCCTTTGATTGCGCACAAAACATCGGCGACGCAAAGCGCGCCCAGCTGCGCGCCCTGGCCCAGCGCAGCGGCCTGTGGAGTTATATTGAGCCGGTTTCGCTCACGCCCACCTGGGTGCACTTCGACCGTCGCCTGGGGCCGCCGGCCTGTGCCGCCGGCTACCCGCTGCTGCGCCGTGGCAGCGTGGGTGTCTATGTCTGCATTCTGCAAGATGCCCTCAACATTGCCTGCGGCGCAACGCTCGTCATCGACGGCATCTATGGCATTGCTACCGACGATGTGCTGGAATTTTATCAAGCCGCCAGCGGACTTGTCGCTGACGGCATTGTTGGTTGCAAAACCTGGCAGGCGCTAACAACCCGAGTGGTGGGGCAGGGGTTTGCGCCATAATGGCGCGAATCAGTCTTCTGTGTTGGAGCTTGCCACGATGGCGTTCTCTTCGTCTTCGGGGTAGGCTGCTTCTTCGGTTTCGTCTTCGAGCAGCGCGCGAATTGAAAGGCTCACGCGGCGCTTGTCGAAGTCGACGCCAACAATCTTCACACGAACAGCCTGGCCGATTTGCAGCTCATCCTGTGGTTTTTCTATGCGGCGGTTGGCAATTTGGCTGATATGGATCAGACCGTCGATGCCCGGCAAAACCCGCGCAAACGCGCCAAAGCTGGTGAAGCTGACGATGGTCGCGTCCGCTTCGGTCCCCACGGCGTATTGCGTGCGCAAAACCTCCCACGGGTTTTCCTCCGCTTTGCGGTAGCCCAGCGAAATCTTCTTCTTTTCGGGGTCGAGCGATTTAATGTACACTTCGACTTCGTCGCCCACGTGCAGCACTTCCGAAGGATCCTTCACGCGCTGCCACGAAAGCTCCGAGATATGTACCATTCCGTCCAGCCCGCCAATGTCCACAAACGCGCCATAGCTCACCAAGGACTTCACTTTGCCCTGGAGCACCTGGCCCACTTCGGCGGTGTCCCAGAAGTTCTTTTCTGCGGTTTTGCGCGCTTCTTGGGTCACGGCGCGGATTGAGCCCACGGCGCGGCGCTTTTGTTTGTTGACTTCGATAATACGGAACTGCACCTCCTGGCCCTTAAGCCCTTCGAGTGCCTCGTTGCGTGGCAGGCCGGTGAGCGAGGCGGGCACAAAGATGCGCACGCCGCTGGTGAACACCAGCACGCCGCCCTTGATAACGTCAATCACTTTGCCGGTGAGCACGGTGCCTTCTTCTTCGGCTTGGGTGATGGTAACCCACGCCTGGCCCGCGTCAAATTTCTTTTTTGAAAGCTGCACAGTGCCTTCGTTGTCGTTGGTTTTGAGGATGATCAGATCTAGCACATCGCCCACATGCACTTCTGCGGTTAGGTCGGCGTTGGGGTCGTTGCTGTATTCGTTGGCCGCAACATAGCCGGTCTGCTTGCGCCCAATATCCACCTGGATTTCGGATGGATTGATCGCGGTGACGATACCCTTCACTTTTTGGTCGGTGCTCATGCCCTGCAGCGATGCTTCAAGCGCGGCAGAAAACTCGTCCTCTTCTGTGGCGGGGGCGGTTTCTTCGGCTGCCTCGGGCGCCGCGGTTTCTTCCGCGGGGAATTCGGCGCTCTGGGGTTCTTCTGGGGCTAGGATTTCTTCGTTGGTCAGTTCAGACATGGTTGACAGTACCTCCTTTATTGTGCGCGCCGGCGTAGACGCGCCCGCCGTGCAGCCAATGGTATGGAACCGGGAAAGCACCTTTTTGTTTTGGCGCAGCTCTTCACACCCTTCCACCAAAAAAGAAGGACAAGATTCCGCGCACACCGAAAGCAACTTGCCTGTGTTGGAGCTTAACCGATCGCCGATCACCACCATCGCCTGGCAAGATGTCGCCAACTGTTTGGCTTCTTTTTGCCGCGATTGGGTTGCATTACATATTGTATCAAATATTTTCGCGTGTGTACAGAGGTTTTTCAAAATTTTTATACTTTTTGTCCATTCCCCCGCGTGAAATGTGGTTTG
>JAITBA010000219.1 GCA_031283835.1 Oscillospiraceae bacterium | reverse complement strand
GCTTGCCATTTCGTCAAAGATGGTGTTGGCCGTGGGGGCCGCAATGCCATTTTTGGCGCAGCCCGCAACAAAGGTGTCGCGCTCCTCCGCAAGCACTTTGTGCTTCTTTTTGCTCATGGCACGGCGCACAATGTCGGCGCGCCCCAAGCTATAGCCGGCCAGCGAGCGGAACACCTGCATCACCTGCTCCTGATAGATGAGCACGCCATAGGTCACGCCCATAATGGGTTCTAGCAGCGGGGTGTGGTATTGAATTTTTTCGGGGTGGTGACGGTTTGCGATATAAGCCGGAATGGATTCCATGGGACCGGGGCGATAAAGGGACGTGACAGCGGTGAGGTCTTCGATGCTTTGGGGGCCAAGGCCTTGCAGCACCCCGCGCACACCGGCGGATTCAAACTGGAACACACCCTCGGTTTCGCCCCTGGCCAGCATCGCAAAGGTGTCCGCGTCGTCGGTGGGCACGTTTTCGATAGAAAAACCGGGCTCCTCCCGGCAGATGAAGGCCTCTGTGTCGTGAATCACCGTGAGGGTGCGCAAGCCAAGGAAGTCGATTTTTAGTAGGCCCAGTTCTTCCAGGGTGGTCATGGGGAACTGGGTAACAATGCTTTCGTCGTTGCGGGCCAGGGGCACATAGTTGGCCACGGGGCCGCGCGTAATGACCACGCCCGCCGCGTGGGTGCTGGCGTGGCGGGGCATTCCCTCCACTTTTTTGGCGGTGTCAATCAGTTCCCGCGCAGAGCTGTCACTATCATATTCCCGCTTGAGGTCGTGAGAGGTCTCAAGCGCCCGCTCCAGTGTCATTTTTAGCTCCATCGGCACCAGTTTGGCAATGCGATCCACCGTGCCATAGGGTATGCCGAGGGCGCGGCCTACGTCGCGCAGGGCGGCCCTGGCGGCCATGGTGCCAAAGGTCACAATTTGCGCCACATGGTCGGCGCCGTATTTTTCGATCACATAGTCAATCACTTCGCCGCGGCGCTCATAGCAAAAGTCAATATCAAAGTCTGGCATGCTCACCCGTTCAGGGTTCAAAAAGCGCTCGAACAGCAGGTTGTAGCGCATGGGGTCCACATTGGTGATGCCCATGCAATAGGCGCACAGGCTGCCCGCGCCGCTGCCCCGCCCCGGCCCCACCGAAATATTTTTTGTGCGGGCCGCGCGAATAAAATCGTGCACGATCAAGTAATAATCCACATAGCCCATGCGGCGAATCACGTCCAACTCGTAGCCTAGGCGGGCTTTGTAGGCTTTTGGCGGGTGCGCACCATAGCGCGCAAGCAACCCGTCTTCGCACCGGCGCTTAAAAAACTGAAAATGATCTTCGCCGGCGGGGAGTGCAAAATGCGGCAGCTTGGTGTTGCCAAATTCAATTTCCACATGGCAGCGCGCCGCGATTTTTGCCGTGTTATCAATGGCTTCCGGCGGAAAGAGCGCACGCATTTCGTCTTCGCTCTTAAGATAAAACTCCTGGGTTTCAAATTCCATGCCGGTGTTTTCGCCAACCACATGGTTGGTTTGGATGCAGATGAGCACCTGCTGCACGCGGGCGTCCTCTTTTTGCACATAATGCACGTCGTTGGTGGCCGCCAGGCCAATGCCGGTTTCTTTTGCCAGGCGAATCAACTGGGGCAGAAGGCGTTTTTGCTCCGCCAGGCCATGGTCTTGTATCTCGATGAAATAATTTTCGGTGCCAAACAAATCGGCATACCACAGAGCGATCTCTTTTGCTTTGACATAGTCGCCCGCCAGCAGCGCCTGAGGGACTTCGCCCGCAAGGCAGGCCGAAAGGCAGATGAGGCCTTTGTGGTGCTTTTGCAGCAGCGCTTTGTCGATGCGCGGCTTGGTATAGAAGCCATCTACCCATGCCGCGCTCACCAGAGCCATGAGGTTTTGGTAGCCGGTTTCGTTCTTGCACAGCAGCACCAGATGAAAGCGCTTGGCGTCGTAGTTTTTGTCTTTATCGAAGCGGGTGCGCGGGGCCACATAGCACTCGCAGCCCAAAATAGGATTGATTCCCCGCTCTTTTGCCGCGCGATAAAAATCAATCACGCCATACATGTTGCCATGGTCGGTGATGGCCAGGCTGCTCATCCCCAGCTGTTTTGCATAGTCAAGCAGCCCGCCCAGGCGGCAGGCGCCGTCGAGCAGGCTGTATTCTGTGTGCACATGCAGGTGAGTAAAGGACATGGCAATCTCCGATTTTTATTCGGCGCGGGTATAAACCAGCATGTAGTCCTTTTTGGGGTCGATGGTTGTCTCGTCGGGGCCTTGGTTCGCGTATGCGCCGCCAACATAGAACGCCCAGTAAGCGCCATCTTTGCTATAATCGGCCGTAACCTGGTTGACGGAGATGATAAGCCCCGATTCGTCATAGGCTACAAAGCCGAGCGCCTTGAGCGCCGCGCCCACCGTGGCTTCGTTGGTGTGCACGTTATATTGGATCGTGCCGCTCAATGTGGTGACCAGCAGCTTGAATTCTGTTTTGCCCTGCCCCAGGTCGGTCTTGGGCAAAAAATAATCCTCGGTGTTCAGCACGGTGGTGGTGCTGTTGTTGTCGACTACGGGTTTTTTTGCGCCGCAGGCGGCAAACAGCAGCACGCACGCCAACACCAGCAAAATCGAAAGTGCACGCTTCATCGTCATGATCCTCCATTATTCGTTTTTTTGCTTTTTGATAACCCCAAAACGCCCCTGACAGCGGAGCGTTTGGATGTGCGCTCTGTGCGGGGCACAGCACGCTACGCCTGCAGCAACTTTGCCAGCGCGGATTTTTTGCGCGCCGCGTTGTTTTTGTGGATAAGCCCCTTGGCGGCAGCTTGATCGACTTTTTGAATCGCTTCTAGTACCAGCGCATGCTTCTGCTCGCCTTCGGCGGCGGCGGCCTTTTTTAGCGCGGTCTTTAGCGCCGATTTGCGGGCCTTGTTGCGCACGGCCTTGGTTTGGTTGACCAGCACGCGTTTTTTTGCGGATTTGATATTCGGCATTGGGTAACACACCTCCTTTCCCCATACAAGAAAACAGTATAACACAGATTGGCCAAGAATGCAAGCGTTTTTTGCAAATTGCGGAGGATAAAATTTGCGTGCCGGAGACAATAGACCGCAGGCCATAAAATTGCGCGTTGTGCACCACTTGCCCGGTTTTTTAAGTTTGCGTTTCAGCTGTTTTCGCCAGTGCCCGGTTTTTAAGCTTGCGTTTCAGCTGCTTCCACCAGTGCCCGGCGCTCGGCCAGGGCTGCTTCGGTGCGTATGCGGTCTTCGGGGGTCCATTTTACGAGGGAGCGGGCAGTCAGCCAGATGACATTGTCGATTAAGGGCATAACCGTGAACATTGGCCACATCCATTTGACATAGCGCGCAGGCGGACGCGTGCCCTCCTGGGAATAGCCGCCTTTGTAGCCTGTCCAATCCAAGAAGGTGTTGCCTGTGATGGTACCTACGTTGTTGGTCACAATTTTGCTGAACAGGTTATCCACCGCGCGGGTGACGCCCTCTGAGCGCTCGCCGGTCTGAAGTTCCACATAGTCGTAGAATTCATAGTCCAGCATTTCGCCGGCCACATTGCTGCAAGTCTCGGTGACCAACAAGACGGATTCCATCAAAATCACCAGGGCAATGCGCGGCGTGCTCTTTAGTCCGGCCCAATATTTTATGGCGTTGCAGGCAATGGCGCACACACTGTGAATGCGCTGGGTGCGCAGCGGCCCGCCTGCCCAGTTCACCAGCTGCCGCACAAAGGGCTGCAAAAAGGTGATTGGCAACCCGCCCAACTGCTGTTTGATTAGCAACCAAGCTTCGCCCTCCAGGATCATGGGTTGTTTTTTGCGCAACAGTTTTTCGAGCGGCTTTAGGCGGATTTTTGGCGCAAGGTAGCGATAAACCAATTGTTCATCGACCGATGGGGAGAACACTGTGAGAAAATTTGCCGCGCATTTGAGCATGAAATATTTGTTGTGCTTCACCACAGAAAAGCTTTCGAGCACAGAACGCTTTGCTTGCGCGGGCGCATCCCTCTCCTCC
>JAITBA010000142.1 GCA_031283835.1 Oscillospiraceae bacterium | reverse complement strand
CCGCCAGCTGCAGTTCCAGCACATCCCGCACCGCAATGGTGAGCACATCGTCCGCCAGCGCGCCAAACAGCGCGGGCGCGTTTTTGGGCGTTGGCACGGCGTTTTCTTGTTTGTTGTGCAAAAACGCAACCACAGCGTTTTGCACCGTCTTTGCCACCGCGTTGAGCGTCTTGTTTTGTGTGCGCACGTCGCTAATGGCATAGCTGGTTTCGATGTTCACGCTTTTGGCCTGCGCCGCGCCGCGCAGCAGCGTGCCTTCAACATAGGCCTGCGCCGACGCCGCGTTTTTGGGCAGCGGCGTTAGCACAACAAATTTTTTCTCCTCCACAGTCTCTTCGTCAAACCACGAGCAGCCGGTGAGCGAAACTGCCAGCGCCGCCGCCAGCAGCGCCGCAACAACGGCCTTCAAGCGCATGCGTCTTTTCATCCAAAATTCTCCTCCCAAAGATTTGTTTGCGCGGAATCTATACTTTATTTCTGAAAAATCAGTGCTTCATTGCCGCCACTTTGGAGTCCTCGAAGGGCGTCAGGCCGGTTTCGTCAAATTGGCACACAATTTCCATGACAATATCCAGGCTTGCCTCGATGGTTTTGGGCTGCAGCTTCTTCACGGTGTCGAGCCTTGTGTGATAGTACGCCGCCGGGGCAGGGTCCATGGCCGCAAAGGCGGCCGCGCGCAGGCCCGCCTGGGTGGCCGCCGCCGCGTCGCTGGCCCCAAAAAACAGGTTCTCGTAGGGTACGTCGTGCCCGGCGGTGTTGGCCGCTTTGCGCATCATGGCGCAAACCGCCGGGTCGTGGCGCACCGTGTTGGTCATATCTCTCGCAAAAATGCCCATGTATTGGAAGTCTGTGAGGGTGTCCAGCGCGATAAACGCGGTTTCGACGCCGTCGTCGAGTTCCTCTTTGTGCGCCTTGAGAAGGGCCTTCGCGCCGCGCAAGCCCGCTTCTTCGCCGCCCGAGCATATAACAACAAGCTCCGTATGTTCCAGCCGCGTGCCCGTGCCTTCGAGCAACTTGGGCACCGCCATGGCCACAAAGCAGCCCGAAAGGTTGTCGTTCGCGCCGTCCACATACCGCTTTTCGTTCTTAAAGAACCAGGCGGGAATCAGCGGCAGCAGCAAACCTGCCATCACATAGCCCAGCACGATGAATATTTTGTCGCGCCGCTCCAGGCCATAAACGCCGAACGAGCCTTCGTTGGCCAGCAGCGCCGCCAGTGCCGCCGCAAAATCAAACACCATCGCAACAACGCTGGCTGCCACAATAACAATCAGCAGCTTGACGCTCTTAAAATATTTGTCGCCCAGGTAGGTCATGCGCCACTCGGGCGCGCTGTCGCTGTGCGCGCACAAAATCAGACGCCGCGTGGGTTCGCCCGCCGGCTTGCGCACCGCCACCAAATTGTGGCTGGTCTTTTTGCGATACATAAAATCCAGCGCCTGCTTATAGAACAAAAACTCCAGCGCCGCCGCCGTCAGCGCAAGGGCCAGCAGCGCAACGCTCACCCAGGCATAGCCCAGGTTATACGCGATCACAGAAACCGCCGTGAGGAGGATATCTATGCGAATCCAGCTCAAAAACGCCTTGGGCGCCACCTTAAATTCCTCCAGCCGCACGCTCTCGCAACAGTCCTCCAGTTCCTTGGCCATCATCTGCTGTGCCTTGTGCTCCGCTTCACTTCCGCAGGGCCGCGGCCCCGTGGCCTTAATTACTTTTTTAATGCCCCGCACCGCAAAGTTGGTGTATTCCCGCACCTTCGATTCGTAACCGGAAATTCGCTCTCTTGCCGTCATAAGATTCTCCTTGCCTTTTTAATTATAGTTTTAATCAGTCGCTTTTCAGCTTCTGCGCTTCTTCTCCAAAACCAAGATTTTCCTTGCCTTTTTAATTATAATTTTAATCAGTCGCTTTTCAGCTTCTGTGCTTTTTCTCCAAAACATGGCATTTCTCTTGACAAATTCCGGTTTCGCGGTTACAATTAAATAAAGTCGCATTGCAACGAACACAAGGGGATAGCAACCATGAAGAAAAAGGGACTCATCTGTGTGCTGGTCATCATTCTGGTGGCAGGGCTGGGGTTTTATTTTGCCTATATTAACGGGAAGCTGCCTAACGCAACGCCGCCCGCCACCACCAACGCGGAATCTATTGCGCCGCCCGCACGCACCAAAGCCACCACCACACGCACCACTACCCCGGCAACCACACGCACCACCACTACCACTACCACAGTAGCCGCCGCCTCGGCAACCGCCGCCGAACCCGCCACCGGGAACGCGTCCGCCTACGCCTTCAGCGGGCTGTACGAAAACATCGACCCGGCGGTTGCCGTCATCAGCGGCAGCAACCCTTACCTGTTCGTGGTCAGCCGCAGTTACGCCCTCCCGCCCGATTATGCGCTCGACGTTGCCGTGTGTGTGCCGGGCTACGCCGAAAAAAAGCTGCAAACCACCGCCGCCGCGCAATATAAAAAGATGTATGACGCGGGCCAAAAAGACGGCGTAGATCTTGTGCCCTACTCCGGCTACCGCAGCACCGACCACCAAAAAAGAACCTTCGAGAACAAAATCGCCTACTACGTCCTCCAAGGCGACTCCCGCGCCCAGGCAATTCTTTCCGCCGCGGAGTACATTAACCCACCCGGCTGCAGCGAACATGAAGCGGGGCTTGCCATGGACATTGTGAACACGGAAGAGAGCTTTAAGGACACTGAGGAATACCGCTGGCTCACGCGGCACGCCGCCGACTACGGCTTCATCCTGCGCTACCCCGCCAACAAAGTCAACATCACCGCCATCGCTTATGAACCCTGGCACTGGCGCTACGTTGGTGTTGCCGACGCAAAAAAAATCGCGGCCGGCGGGCTTTGCCTGGAGGAATACCTGGGCTTATAGCAGCCGCAAAATGCAAAATGCAAAATCGTTGCCGAAAAATTAAAGGCCTTCGCCCCGCAAAAAGGGCGGCTGGCTTTTTTTGTGCAAGATGGCGGCGCGCTTACCCAACATCCTTCCGCGCCAGCACCTGCAAAAACGTGCGAAAAAAAATTTTCACATCCATCCAAAGGCTGTGTTTGGCGCGGTATTCCGCGTCGAGGGCCACTTTTTCTTCAACGGTCACATTGGCGCGGCCGTTCACCTGCGCCCAGCCGGTCAGGCCCGGCAACAGGTCAAAAATCCCTGCCTGCGCCCGCAATTGACGGATCTCCTTTTCCTCCGGAATCAGCGGCCTTGGCCCCACAAAGCTCATCTCGCCCTTGAGGATATTCCACAGCTGCGGCAGCTCGTCCAGGCTCAGCGCCCGCAAAATTTTGCCGCTGCGCGTGCGGCAATCTTCGTTTTTCAGTTCCTGCTGGGCACAGCTCTTGGTGTCTTTGCGCATGGTGCGGAACTTGCGAATCCAAAACAGTTCGTTGCCCTTGCCCACCCGTTGCTGCCGATAAATCACCGGCCCGCCGTCGTCCAAAAACACCACCAGCGCCACCGTCGCCAGCAATGGCGAAAGCAGCACCAGCGCCAAAAGGCTCATGGCCGCGTCGAATAGTCGTTTCATATTTCAATCCCACATCTTTTGCGAAGTTTTTTTTGAGGGGAGCAGCGCGCGTCTTGCCATGGCGTTTTGGGGAGGAGCAACAAAAAGGTTCTGTCACACGTTCCCGTTCGCCTGCAGCTTTAAATACGCGTTGATAAACCCGTCCAAATCCCCATCCATCACGGCCTGAATATTGCCGTTTTCGTAGTTGGTGCGGTGGTCTTTGGCAAGCTGATAGGGCATGAACACGTAGCTGCGGATTTGGCTGCCCCAGGCAATTTCCATTTGCACGCCCTTAATATCTTCGATTTTATCCAGGTGCTGCCGCTCTTTAATTTCGATCAGCTTGCTTTTGAGCATGCGCAGAGCCACTTCGCGGTTTTGGTGCTGGCTGCGCTCCACCTGGCAGCTGGTCACGATTCCCGTGGGGATATGCGTCAGGCGCACGGCGGAGCTGGTTTTGTTCACCTTTTGGCCCCCCGCGCCGCTGGCCCGATATACATCCATTTTAATGTCGTCGGCGCTAATTTCGATATCTGTGCTGTCATCAATTTCGGGCATCACTTCCAGCGACGCAAAGCTCGTGTGCCGGCGGCCCGAGGAATCGAACGGCGAACAGCGCACCAGGCGATGCACCCCATTTTCGCTTTTGAGGAACCCGTAGGCGTTTTCGCCCTTGATTTCTAGTACGGCGGATTTTAGCCCCGCCTCTTCCCCGTCCAAAAAATCCACCAGCGCGCAATGGTAGCCGTGCCGCTCGGCCCAGTGCGTATACATCCGCACAAGCATCTCGTTCCAGTCCATGGCCTCGGTGCCGCCCGTGCCCGCGTGGAAGGTGAGTATCGCGTTGCTGCCGTCATAAGCCCCTGTTAGCAATGTGCTCAGTGTCATGGCGTCTAGCTGTGCGCCAAAGGCCGTTGCGTTTTGCCGGCATTCTTCCAGCAGCTCCTCGGCTTCCTCTTCGTTGGCCATTTCAATCATGGCCAGCACATCCTCAAACAGCGCCGCCAGCTTTTCGTAGCTTGCGCATTTTCCCTTCAGTTTGGCCGCGTACCGCAAAACCACCTGACTCTGCGCCGGGTCGTCCCAAAACCCGTCGGCGGCGCACTGCGCTTCTAGCCGCGCAATCTCCTTTGTCGTCGCTTCAAGACCCAGCGCTTCGCGCAGTTCGTTCAGCTTGTCTTTTTGCCCCAGCACTTGCAGTCGCAGTTCCTCAAATTGCAGCATGGTGGTCCTTTCGGTGCGTGTGATATTGGATATTCGATTCGCAAATCAAGATGCGGCAGGCAACCGCCATCGCCGCAAATCTCACTTAAAATAAATCATATCAATTGATTGATCGGGGCCGCCCATGCCCTTGCCGCCAAAGATTCCCAGCATTGCCATCTCTTCGTTAAACAGCAGGTTCAGCTTGTTGAGTTGTTTTAGGGTGTTGGTGGTGGCACCGGGGTTGGGCGCGTTGCCCACGCCCTTCAAATATAGGTAGGCGCAGTTTCCGCCGTTGAGTTCCACCACGGTTTGCGCGCCGTAGGCCACGCAGGCGGCCGCCACGTCGCTGCGGTGGGCATATTCGCCAATAGCAATCACATAATGGCTCGCGTCAATCTGCCCAAACATGGAGTAGGGCTGGACACCGTCCTCGGGCCACGTATAGACCACCTGGCCCCCTTCCACCGGCACATGGTGGTCGCTGATGCTGAACCTGAGCCCGTTGCCCAGCTGCTGCTGCACGGTGGCGCCGCTGATATATTCACGGCTCCAACGCCCGTCGTTCCAGCCCAAAAGCGACCATTCCGCGCTGTCGTTGGCCTGTGATACCACTACGCCGTCCCGCACCACGGGCGCGCCAATGGTGTAATACGAGGGCGGCGTATGGGAGCTAAAATAAACCCCGTTGAAGGCAATCAGCGCGCCTTCTTCCTTTGCCATTGCCTCAATCGTTTTGACGTCCGTGTTCAAAATCTGCTGTGCGTCCCGAAAGTGCAAATGCGACGGGTCGGCGGCAATCTTCGCCACCGTGATCACCGGCTGCACTTCGGCCGTGTATCCCCAGCGGCTGGTAACCGCTTTTTTTGGCCCCCATTGCAGGCGGTGCGCTTCCACCTGCACGCCGCTTTGCGATGCCTTC
>JAITBA010000099.1 GCA_031283835.1 Oscillospiraceae bacterium | reverse complement strand
CAAATCCGAGCACGTGATACCGAAATTGGTGGCGATTGAAGAAAGCCGCGACGTGCACGGTTTGTTGATTATTTTGAACACCGTGGGCGGCGACATTGAGGCGGGTCTGGCGCTGGCAGAGCTGATTGCGGGGATGAAAACGCCCACGGTTTCGCTGGTGCTGGGCGGCGGGCATTCCATCGGTGTGCCGCTGGCGGTGGCGGCGCGGCGCTCCTTCATCACGCCCACTGCCACCATGACCATTCACCCGGTGCGCATGAATGGCCTGCTGCTGGGCGTGCCGCAGACCATGCGCTACTTTGAGCAGATGCAGGAGCGTATCGTGCGCTTTGTCGCACTAAATTCCCGCGTGCCGGCCGACCGTTACCGCGCCATGATGCTGGAAACGGGAGAGCTGGCCATGGATTTTGGCAAGGTGCTCACCGGCGAACAGGCTGTGCGCGAGGGGCTCTTCGACGAAATGGGCAGCCTTTCGCAGGCCATTGAATGCCTGTACGGCATGATCCCCGACGAAGAAAACGCTTAGCGGGTTTTAAATTTGTGAGGCGCGTGATTTATGCCATTTCTCTGTGAAGCAATGACACGATGTGAGAACAAAAGTGTTCTAATTCCAAAAATTTTGCATAGCAGAATGAATTTTGTCGATTTCCCTTGCATCTTCCGCAATGATGTAGTATAATTATGATGTGAAAATAGCAACGCCGTGGCGCGCTATAATAAATGCAGGGGATTAAGAGAACCATGAAAAAATTTGGCCTGTTTGCGTTTGTGATGTGTTTGCTGGTGCTGGCGGTGACGCTGGTGCTGAGCGCGACCTACCCGGCTGTGTATGAGGCGACAGGCAGTGCTTTTGGGTTCGTATGGGAAGGGCTGACCGGCTTTGCGAGCCGTTTTTTTGGCGCTCTTTACAATGAGTTTGCGCCTACATAAGAGAACCGTGCGCGGTCATGCCCTGGTTGCGGCCTTTTTTGTGCGATTGCAAATATTGGAAGGATGCGGTGCACTTTGCAATTTGCAAAAAAATGCGACTTACAGAAAAAAACACTTGCAATTTTGCGCAAGCATGGTATAATAAAATTGTGAGGGTAACTGATTGGAGTTTAGGTATGAAGGTGTGACATTATGGACGAAAAAAAACACTGGCCAGAGTCTGCGGGGGCGCAGGAAGCTGTTGTTGCTACGGCTGCTGCAGGGCAGTTGTTTTATGCAACCTGCGCGGAAGTCTATTTCATCTGTAAAATTGTGTTTGCCAGCGGCGATGCTATTTTGGCTGCTATGCAGGCCTATTATCTTGGGCGGCTGCGCGCCCCCAAGGGGCTGGCGCTTGAAGCGGACGCACAGCGCACGCAGCTGTTTAACCTGTGCAAAGCCCGGCTGCAGGAGGAAACCTCCGGTCTTTTTGCCGTTGAAGGCGCTGACTTTCAGGATGCGACGTGCTTTGCCGAGGGTTGCAAGGCGGAGGCCGACACCCTGACGACCCTCCCAAAAGCCACGGAAGACGCCACGCGCAAATGGCTGACGGCGTTGTCGCCGGTGCAGCGTCTGCTGAGTTTGATGCACTTTGACCCCGGCTTTGCGCTGCCGGTTGCCAAAATTGCCCAGGTGTTGCGTGTGCCGGAGGAATTCGTCGCCGCACGGCTGTGGGCTGCCGCCGCGCATGCGCAAACGGTGCTCGGCAAAGCAGAAGCGCAGCCGTATCAGGCCGCATGCCTGCTGGGCACGCAATTGCAGGCCCTCAAGGCCAAGGCGCAGCTGAGCCAGCAGGTGCAAGAAATTTTGCTGCTAGAAATACAGACCGAGGCTGTGAAGGAAGTGCCCGCCACAGAAATGCCGTGGGAAGCGGAAGCGGGTGCCGAAGAAGAATTTGTGCGTTTCGATTTCCGCTATGCATTGCATGCGGCGTGCGCGGCGGCTTTGGTGGTGGTGACGGCGGCATGCGTTTTTGGGGCCGTTGGCATGGGCAAAAACCGGCACTCCGCGCCCGATTCCACAATCACCGCTCCCTTCGATTTTGATTACAAAACCTTGCCCGATGTGGTGGGCTTTCGCAAAACGCAAGTGATTAAGGTGCCTACGACAGTTGCGGAGCCGGAAGCGTTCGCTGTGCAGCCAGTGCAGCCTGTGTTTGTGTTGCCGCCGGTTACGGTGCCGCAGGCAGATAGCACGGCGGTGCCCAGCGCGAAGCCAACCGCCACGTCGTCACAGACCGCCCGGCCAGAACCCACCACGGCGGTGTCTGCGACAGATTCCTCTGTGGCCACAGAGCCACCTGCAACAGAGTCCCCCACAACAGAGCCACCGGCCACGGAGCCTCCCGCAACAGAGCTGCCCGTCACGGAGCCGTCTACTACCACAAAATACGCCTATACCAACCAAAACAGCGGATCCTAAGGAATCAACCACATAAAAAAACACCCGCGTGGCCTGTTAGCAGGCTTGCGTGGGTGCTTTGCTTTGCAGCATGGCCAGGGCGTCGGCATAGCCTTGCAGGCGCACGTGGTCGAGCCGTTTGCGGGGTTTGCGGGTGAAGGTGTGCATGGGCAGCGGCGCGCCGGGGCGGATGAGCACGGCGTGACCCTCCTGTTCCAGCTGTTCCAACAGGGCCAGGCTGCGCATGTAGCCGATGTGGCGCGTGCGTAATTTTTCGGCAACGGCCGGGTATTTTTGCAGCACGAGAGGGTAGAGCGCCCGGCCTTTTTCGGGCGCCTTACAAAAGCCTGCGGGCCGGTTGAGAATCGCCACAATACGTGTGCAGCCCTCGGCCAGGGCGCGCTCCACCGGCAGCGAATCTGCCACGCCGCCGTCAAAATAGTGCTGCCCGTCGATTTCGATGGGCTTGCAATACACCGGCAGGGCACAGGAGGCCATGAGTGCCAGGCATTCCTGGGCGGCAAAGGCCCGGTTATCGAAGTATGCGGCGTTGCCCGTGGCGGCGTTGGTGGCCACCACACGGATTTCGTCCTTCACCGCGCACAGCACATCATAATTGATGGGATCCTCGTGGTTGGTCAGGGTGTCATAAATATAGCGCAGGTTGATGAAGGAGCCGGTTTTGCAAAAGCTGGCAAGACCCATGTAGTCGCTGCGGGCGGCATAGTCGAGGTAGAACCGTGCCGTGCGGTCGCGGTGCCCGGCCAGGTGCGAAGCCAGGTTCGCCGCCGCCGCCGAAACC
>JAITBA010000061.1 GCA_031283835.1 Oscillospiraceae bacterium | reverse complement strand
AACGAGCAGCGCCAGCAGGCCTACGCGGCGGATATCACCTACGGCACAAACAACGAGATGGGCTTTGATTATCTGCGTGACAACATGGTGCAGTATAAAGAGCAAAAAGTGCAGCGAGAACATGTCTTTGCCATTGTGGACGAGGTGGACTCCATTCTTATTGACGAAGCGCGCACGCCGCTGATTATCAGCGGGCAGGGCGAGGCCAGCACCGAATTTTATTCGAGGGCCAACAGTTTTGTGCGGGGGCTTGATTATTGCCGCGTGAAGGAGTTAAACGACAAGCAGAACGCCGAAGAAGTCGCGGGAGAAAGCGATGTGCTGGTTGACGAAAAGGCCAAAACCGTGACGCTCACCAGGTACGGCATTCAAAAGGCGGAGCGCTTTTTTGGTATCGCGAACCTTTCGGACGCAGAGAACATGACCATCAATCACCACATCAACCAGGCCATCCGCGCCCATGGGATTATGAAGCGGGACGTGGATTATATGGTGACCGACGGGCAGGTGCTCATCATCGATGAGTTTACGGGGCGCATTATGTATGGGCGGCGCTACAGCGAGGGCTTGCACCAGGCCATCGAAGCCAAAGAGGGCGTGAAGATTGAGAACGAGTCGAAGACCCTGGCCACAATTACCTTCCAAAATTACTTCCGGCTATACCGCAAGCTTTCGGGCATGACGGGCACGGCTATCACCGAGCGGGCGGAATTCATGGAAATCTATAACCTGGACGTGGTGGAAACCCCCACCAACAAGCCCATGGTGCGCAAGGACCAGCCGGACGCTGTCTATAAAACCGAGAAGGCGAAGTTCACGGCTGTGATTGAACAGATTATTGAATGCTACAAAAAAGGGCAGCCGGTGCTGGTGGGCACGGTGAGCGTCGAAAAATCGGAGCTGTTGAGCCTGCTGCTCAAACGCAAGGGCGTCAAGCACGAGGTGCTCAACGCAAAGTACCACGACCGCGAGGCGGAACTGATTGCCCAGGCAGGCGAGTATGGCAGCGTGACGATTGCCACCAACATGGCCGGGCGCGGCACAGACATCATGCTGGGCGGCAATGCGGAATATCTGGCAAAAAGCGAAATGCGTCGCTTGCAATACAGCGAGGAGCTGATTGCCGGCGCCACCGGCTTTGCCGAAACCGACGACGAGGCGCTTGCGGCGGCCAGAGAGAAGTATGCCGAGCTGGAAGCCTGGCACAAGGAGAAAATTAAAAGCGAGGCGGCCAAGGTGGTTGCGGCGGGCGGGCTGTTTATTTTGGGCACAGAGCGCCACGAAAGCCGCCGTATCGACAACCAGCTGCGCGGCCGTGCGGGCCGGCAGGGCGACCCGGGCGAAAGCCGGTTTTTCCTTTCGATGGAAGACGACCTGATGCGCCTGTTTGGCGGCGAGCGTTTGGCGAATATTATGACGACACTGCGCACGCCCGAGGATATGCCCATTGAAAGCCGGATGGTTAGCGGGCAGATTGAGGGCGCGCAGAAAAAAATTGAGGGACAGAACTTCGCAATCCGCAAAAACGTGCTGAAGTATGACGACGTGATGAACCGCCAGCGCGCACTGATTTATGGCCAGCGCAACCAGGTGCTCAACGGCGAAGAAATTACCTCTGTTATTCAAAAAATGATGGAGGACAGCGTGAATGACGCGGTGGAATTTTTCTTGCCCCGCGCTGTGCCCCGTTCAGACTGGAATTATGGCGGCCTGCGCGAAAAATATCTTGGCATGTTTGCGTGGCCCGATGACTTCACCAAAGAGGAGCCGGACCCCGAAGAGGTGAAGGAACGGTTGATTGCGCGCGGCAAAGAAGCCTATGCCAAGCGCGAAGCGGCGCTGGGCGCCGAACTGATGCGCGGACTGGAGCGCATGGTGCTGCTGCGCAGTGTGGATACCCACTGGATGGATCATATTGACGCTATGGATCAGCTTAAGCGCGGCATTGGTCTGCGGGCCTATGCGCAGCAGGACCCGGTGGTGGCCTATCGCATGGAAAGTTTTGACATGTTTGAGGAAATGACCAACAGCATCCGTGAAGACACGGTGAAATATATGCTCACCCTGCGCGTGCGCAACCAAGCCGAAACCGAGCGCAAGGAAGCCGCGAAGATCACCGGCACGAACCTCAATGTGGGAGGCGATGGCACCACAAAAAAGCAACCCGTGAAAAAAGGCCAAAAAATTGGCGCTAACGAGCCGTGCCCCTGCGGCAGCGGCAAAAAATACAAAAAGTGCTGCGGGGATCCATCAAAGACTTAGAACCCTGCGTTCACACCCGTTCGCCGCGCTGTGTTAAAATACCTTAAAACGCGCAAGTATTTCGGCAAAAATTTGCTCTTAACAGCCCTTGGGCAACCAAAAACCCCCTGCCGAAATGAAAATCAGCAGGGGTTTTTGCTCTCTTAAAGCGCAGAGCCTTTGGCAGGCGCAGCGCAGCGACATAGGTTCTTTTTGCTTCTTTTTCTTGCAAGAAAAAGAAGGGGTTATCGGCGGGGCGGGGGACGGCGGTCGCGGTCACCATCGCGGCGGGGGCCACGGTCGTCGCGTCGCGGGGCCGGGCGGCGGGGGGCATCGCTGACGGTGTTTTCGGGCACAAGGCCTTCCACTTCGATTAGGGCGTCGCGGCGGCTGAGGTTCAAGCGACCCTGCTCGTCAATTTCGCGCACCTTCACGATGACTTCGTCGCCCACGGCAACCACATCGCTGACGTTTTCGGTGCGGCGCACATCCAGGTGACTCACGTGCACAAGGCCCTCTTTGCCGGGGGCGATTTCTACGAACGCACCAAAGTCCATCAGGCGAGTGACGACGCCTTTGTAGATTGCACCCACTTCGGGGTCGTTGGCAATGGTTTCGACCATAAACAGCGCACGTTTGGCGTCGTCGATATCGGTGGAGCAGATGAAGATTTTGCCGTCTTCTTCCACGTCGATTTTGCAGTTGCATTCGGCGCAAATCTTTTGGATTACCTTGCCCTGCTTGCCGATCACATCGCCGATTTTCTCGGGGTTGATGGTGATAGTGAGCATTTTGGGCGCCCACTTGCTCAACTCTTTGCGGGGTTCGGCAATCACGGGCAGCATAATGTCGTCAAGGATATATAGGCGCGCTTTGTAGGTTTTTTCGAGGGCTTCGCGGATAATCGCGGGGGTCAGACCGTCGATTTTAAGATCCATCTGGATGGCAGTGATGCCTGCTTGGGTACCCGCCACCTTGAAGTCCATGTCGCCAAAAAAATCCTCCAAGCCCTGGATATCCACCATGGTCATAAAGCGCTCGCCTTCGGTAACAAGGCCGCAACTGATGCCTGCCACCGGCGCTTTGATGGGCACGCCCGCCGCCATGAGGCTTAACGTGCTGCCGCAAATAGCACCCTGGCTGGTGGAACCGTTGGAACTGAGCACTTCGCTCACCAGGCGGATGGTGTAGGGGAATTCTTCTACGGGGGGGATCACCGGCAGCAGCGCGCGCTCGGCAAGGGCGCCATGGCCGATTTCGCGACGCCCGGGGCCGCGGCTTGGCCGGGTTTCGCTCACGCTGAAGCTGGGGAAATTGTAGTGATGAATATAGCGTTTGCTTTCTTCTTCGTCGATGCCGTCGAGATTCTGTTCCATGCTCATGGGGCCCAGGGTGGTGTTGGTGAGCACCTGGGTTTGCCCGCGGGTGAACATGCCGGAGCCGTGCACACGGTCAAGCAGATCCACTTCCGCGTTCAGCGGGCGGATTTCGTCGATGCCGCGGCCGTCCACACGCTTGCCGTCGTCGAGCAACCAGCGCCGCACCACATACTTTTGCGTCTTATAGAGGCAATCCTCGATTTTGGGCAGCGCGTCTGCGTATTTTTCGTCGAATGTGGCGTGAATGCGCGCGTAGATGGGTTTTAGGCGCTCATCGCGGATGCGTTTGTCGTCTGTGTCGAGGGCCAGGCGAATGTCTTCGATGGCTGCCGCTTTGATTTCCTCATACATTTCGGGCGGCGGGTCGTTGCTGGGAAAGTCGATTTTGGGTTTGCCGCACGCGTCGGCGATGCCTTGAATGAAGGCCACCAGGCGCTGGTTTTCGGCATGACCGAACATGATGGCGTTGAACATTTCGTCGTTGGTCACTTCGCTGGCGCCGGCTTCAATCATGGCAACCAATTCCGCCGTGCTCGAAACAACAAGGCTCATGCGGGTTTTTTCGCGCTGCTCTGCGGTGGGGTTAATGACATATTCGTCGTCAACCAAGCCCACATTCACGCCTGCAATGGGGCCGCGCCACGGGATATCGCTGATGCTAAGGGCGATGGAAACACCCAACATGGCAACCATATCCGGCGGGCAGTCCTGGTCCACACTCATGACGGTGGCCACGACGCCCACGTCGTTTCGCATGTCTTTGGGGAACAGCGGACGGATGGGGCGGTCGATTACGCGGCTAGCCAGCACCGCTTTTTCGCTGGCACGGCCTTCGCGCCGCTGGAAGGAACCGGGGATTTTGCCCACGCTGTAGAGCTTTTCCTCCACGTCCACGCTC
>JAITBA010000158.1 GCA_031283835.1 Oscillospiraceae bacterium | reverse complement strand
TTGCTTGAATGTGCGGACTGCCACGCAAAACTCTACTTCTGCACTTGCAGCACCTACACGGACGAAAGCCAAGACCATTTCGTTTGCGCCAACTACAAGAGCAACGAAGGCACTTGCAGCATCCACTTCATCCGTGAGATTACGCTGTTCAATCTGGTGCTAACGCACCTGAACCGGGTGTTGCGCTATGCGCGGAACTACAAGAGTGTTTTCGTCAGTTCCGTCAGTCAGAAATCCACGGAGGAACAGGCAAAATCCATTGCCGCCAAGCGGAAAACCGCCCAACAGCAATGGGCACGGATTGCGGAACTCGATTCGCTTTTTCAGCGTCTTTTCGAGGAAAGCACAGCCGGACGAATCAGCGACGAGCGGTATTTGAAGCTATCGGCGGCGTATGAATCGGAGCAAGCGGCGTTGAAAACGGCGGCGGAGCAGACCGAACGGGAGCTTGCCGAGGAACGGCAGGCCTCATCCAACACCGAGCGGTTTCTATCACTCGTCCGCAGCTACACCGACATCACGGAGCTTACGCCCACGATTCTCAATGAGTTTATCTCACGGATTGAAGTCCACGCGCCGGACAAGTCATCAGGCAAACGCAAGCAGCGGGTGGAGATATTCTATCGCTTTATCGGCCTGTTTGACGCGCCGGACGGTGACGAGATGGTGGAATTGCTGCGGGAGCGGAAACAGCGCAAGGCACTAACGCAAGGCAAGACGGCGTGAAACGCTGTTATCGGCGGCGAAAAACCGCAGAGCGGCAAGGTCATTTGACCCTGCCGCCTACATACTTCTTTATTGGGGAGCGGCCTTGAGGGCGCTCGCCTGATTGTTTTTTTGGGGCAAAGTCGCTTAGTCCTCTTTTTGCTCCAGCGTATACACCGCCAGGCACACCATGCCAATGCCGAGCATCGTGACGGCGTCTGGTAGGTCAATCTCCTTCAGGAGGGACAGAACCACCGTGGCCACCCCCATTGCCAATGCGACCGCTCGCAAAATCAGGCGGATGATGTACCAGACTTCCGACGTTTTTGGGGTTGCGGCTACCGGGGTTGCCACTGCGGCAAGCAGCGCATCCGTCGTGGTGCCCAGCAAGGCCGCCAGTTTTGGCAGCGAGTGCACATCCGGGGCCGCCTTGTCGCACTCCCACTTCGAAACCGCTTTGTCCGTTACGTGCATCTGCTGCGCCAGTTCCAGTTGTGTCATGCCCTTGTCTTTTCGCAGTTCCGCGATCTGTTTTCCCATTGTCTGCTGTTTCATTTTGCAGACCTCCTTTCTGTGCTTTTATTGTAGCACACACCTTTGCGGGGCGCAACCGAAGGAAGGGCGATTGTGCTAAACCAATGGTTGAGACGCCTGCGATAGCGAATAGAAAGCCCAAAGACGGCTCGCTGCCCTGCCGATTGAGAGCGGCGACCCTACACTCTAAAATCCCGCTCCCCGGCAAGAATCCGCGCCAGATGCCGCTGCGTAACGCCGCGCATTTTTTCGTTGGGAATCACGTGCAGTTCGCGCGCGATAAGTTGTTCGCCAATGGCGCGGGCGGGCTGGCTGGCATAGTCCTGCAAAAATTCCTGCAAGGTCATCAAGGCGTTGGGCTGGCAGCAGTTTTGAATTTGCCCGCTTTTGAGAAGTTGCATAAAACGGTCGCCCGTGCGGCCCTCGCGGTAGCAGGCGGTGCAAAAACTGGGGATGTAGCCCAGTTCCATCAGCCAGCGCACCACTTCGTCCAGGGTGCGGTTGTCGCTAACTTCAAACTGCTCGGTGTCGTGTTCTTCTTCTTCGTAGCCGCCAACGCTGGTGCGGCTGGCGCCTGAAATTTGCGAAACGCCCAGTTCGAGGGCTCTGGCGCGCATTTGAATCCCTTCGCGGGTGGAGATAATCATGCCGGTGTAGGGCACCGAAAGACGGATGCAAGCGATGAGCTTGGCAAAGGTTTCGTCGTCGATGCCGTTGGAAAAAGCGGCGGGGTCAATGTCGTCGGCGCGCTTGATGCGGGGTACACTGATGGTGTGCGGCCCCACGCCAAAAACGGCTTCCAAGTGCTCGGCGTGCATCAACAGCCCCGCAAATTCATATTTATAACGCTCCAGGCCAAACAGCACACCCAACCCCACATCGCCAATGCCGCCCCGCATGGCCCTGTCCATGGCTTCGGTGTGCCAGCAATAGTCGTGCTTTGGCCCCGTGGGGTGCAGCGCTTCATAGCTTTCGCGGTGATACGTTTCTTGGAACAAAATATACGTGCCGATTTCGGCGTCACGCAGCTTTTGATAATTTTCTATCGACGTGGCCGCAATGTTCACATTCACCCGGCGCACAGCCCCGTTTGTGTGCCGAACATGATAAATCGTATCGACGCTTTCCAGAATATACTCGATGGGGTTGTGCACTGGATCCTCCCCGGCCTCCAGCGCCAGGCGCTTGTGACCCATGTCTTGCAGCGCCGTAACCTCCCGGGCAATTTCCTCCTGGGTGAGCTTTTTGCGGGGGATTTGCCTGTTTTGCAAATGATAAGGGCAATACACACAACTGTTGACACAGTAATTTGAAAGGTATAGCGGCGCAAAGAGCACGATGCGCCTGCCATAAAAACCTTCTTTTATCTGTTTGGCCAGCGCAAGAATTTCTTCGTTTTGTGCCGGCAGCGCACAGGCCAGCAAAACAGCCGCTTCGCGATGGTTCAGCCCCCCGCGTTCCCGCGCCTTGCGCAAAATGCCGTCAATCAGCGACGCGTTTTTTTTGTTTTCTTCTGCGTATTGCAACGTATCTAAAATTTCGTCGTGATGAACGAACGCCTCCGCGTGAGGAGATGCTGGGTTATACATGAAAAATTTCTCCTAATAACATATTTGTCCAAGTGGTCTTTTGAGTGATTTTTTGCCATAAAGCTTGGCGCAGCGAATCTCCTTAAGTTTTATGCCGGGTCCCCGCGCGAAGTTTCGATGTGAAACCCAACGCTTTCAACACGCCGCTGCAAGCAAAAGCGGCATTCGGCGGCTTCTTCTCCGGTGCAGATTTTGTTGTCGTAGAGCATATATTTTTTCCGCACCAAAACCGGCGAAAGATTGGGCATCACGACATTTGCGCTGGCCAGCAGGCCTTTTTCGCGCCCCATGGGGTGCACCGTGCCAAGCGCGGTGGTGGCGGGCAGCAGCACCGTGGGCAGCAGCAGACGAATCACTGCCAGCACAAAGAGCGTTTGCTCGAGCGGACCGGGCGCTTCGGCGGCAAAAGGGGTGTCTTTGTGGGGCAAAAAAGGGCCGATTCCCACCATTTCGGGCCGAAAGGCCTGCAAAAAAGCCAGATCGTCCAGCAGACAATCGATGGTTTGCCCGGGGGAGCCCACCATGAACCCGCAACCCACCTGGTAGCCGATCTCCCTCAAATCTCGTAGGCAGCGCATGCGGTTCTCGAACGAGAGCGCGGCAGGGTGCAGCGTGGCATAGTGCGCGGCATTGGCCGTTTCGTGCCGCAAAAGATAGCGATCCGCCCCGGCTTCAAACAGCGCCTGATAGCTAGCACGGCTGCGCTCGCCCAGCGAAAGCGTGATGGCACAATCCGGATAAATTGTGCGAATGTTGCGCACAATTTCGGCCAGGCGTGCATCCGTGAAGAACGGGTCCTCCCCGCCTTGCAGCACGAACGTGCGAAACCCCAATGCATAGCCGTTTTTGCAGCAGGCAAGAATTTCCGTCCGGTCAAGCCGATAGCGCTCGGCCCTGGCGTTGCCGCGGCGCAGGCCGCAATAGTAGCAATCGTTTTTGCAGTGGCTGGTGAACTCAATCAGCCCCCGCAGCCATACCGCCTTTCCGTAGACACGCGCCCGCACTGCCCGCGCCCGCGCAAAGAGCGCTTCCGCGTCCTGCGCCGTGTGGCTTTCTAGCAGCGCGCGCATCTCTTTGCGAGGCAGGGTGCGTTCCTTTTCCAATAATTCAATGCGCTGAAGATTGGTCATTTTAATTGCTCCACAAAATTTTCACCATAAAAAACGCGCTCACACAACTGTTTCATTTGAGACACCTCCTCATACTATTATACCCTATCCCGCAAAAAAATGCAAGCAAAAACACCAACGCCGCCCGCAAAAAAACGGACGGCGCACAGGTTGCTTTTTGTTGGTATTACCTTAGAAAAGGCTGGTGATGCTGCTCAGATCGAAGCTGCCGCCTTCGCTCAGGCCGCTAAAAAACGCAACAATCTTCTCGAAAACCGGGATGATTTTGGGCAAATAGGCCAGCCCTTTGTTCAAAACTTCCATTACGCTCGTTCCGGCATTTGCTATCCAAACCAGAACATCTACGATGCTGTTGAGTGTGTCCATTTGTTGATATGCCCCTTTCAAATTATTGAATCTAACTGTATTATAGCACATCCAAACACAAAATGCAAGCACTATTTTGATGATTTTTTTGCTATTAGTAACCAAATTATATATGTCTGCAAAGTTGCAAAAACGACGCTTTTTTAAGGCAGCGCGGCACAGTCTTAACGTGCGGCGCTTCAGCGTGAAGACTATTCGACAACAAACACATTGCAATTTGGAAAGCATTGTGATATAATAAATAATATTTGTGGGGAACGCTTGCTTTTGGGCGCAGAAACCGCGCGCGACCCGCCACCGCCGGGAAAGGGGGCTTGCCATGTTTGCGCGCGTTAATAGCGCAGGCTGCTATGGAATGGATGCGTTCCGTGTGGAAGTGGAAGCTGACTGCTCCAACGGGCTGCCGCGCTTCGACATCGTGGGCCTGCCCGATGCGTCGGTGAGTGAGGCAAAAGACAGGGTGCGCTCCGCTATCAAAAACTGCGGATACGCCTTCCCCGCCACGCGCATCACCATCAACCTGGCGCCTGCCGACCGCCGCAAAGAGGGTCCCATCTATGATTTGCCGATTCTCATTGCGCTGCTTACGGCTTCGGGGCAGCTGCGCGCACGCGGTGCCGCCGCCGCGGCCTATTTTGGCGAGCTTTCGCTCGACGGCGCTGTGCGGCGGGTGAACGGCGCGCTGCCCATGGTGATTCAGGCACGGGACGCGGGATGGACAGAAATTTTTGTGCCCGCGCAAAACGCCCCCGAAAGCGCCGTGGTGCAAGGCATCACCGTGTTCCCTGTGGCCCACGTGCGCGACCTGCTGCTGCACCTGATGGGCGAAGCAAAAATCGAACCTGCCCAGCCCAAAGAAGATGCCGCGGAACTGCCGCTGCACCTGCCCGATTTTGCCGACGTGAAGGGGCAACGCGAGGCCCGCCATGCCATGGAAGTGGCCGCGGCCGGCAGCCACAATGTGCTGATGATTGGCCCGCCGGGCAGCGGCAAAAGCATGCTTGCCCAGCGCCTGTCCTCCATCCTTCCCGGCATGAACCAAGAGGAAAGCCTCGAAACCACCAAGCTCTATTCTGTGGCGGGGGAATTGCCAAGCGAGGTGTCGCTGTTGCGGGCCCGGCCTTTCCGCGCGCCGCACCACACAGTCTCGGCCGCAGGGCTTTCCGGCGGCGGCAGCATTCCGCGCCCCGGCGAGCTGAGCCTGGCCCACAACGGCGTGCTGTTCCTCGACGAACTGCCGGAATTCAACCGCGCGGCTCTTGAGGTGCTGCGCCAACCCATGGAGGACGGCGTGGTGTCAATCTCCCGCGCGTCGGGCACCGTGAGCTACCCCTGCGCGGTCATGCTTGTTTGCGCCATGAACCCTTGCCCCTGCGGCTTTTTTGGGCACCCCACCCGCCGCTGCACTTGCCCGCAGGGCGCGGCCCAGCGTTATCTTTCCAGGGTTTCTGGCCCGCTGTTAGATCGTCTCGATATTCACATCGAAGTGCCGCCGGTGGATTTTAAACGTCTGGCGTCCGAGGAGAAAAGCGAGCCGAGCGAAGTGATTCGCACGCGGGTTGACCGGGCGCGCAAGCTCCAGCAAAAGCGCTTCGAGGGCAGCAATATTCACGCCAACGGCCGCATGGGCGCGGCCCAAACCCGGGAATTTTGCCGCCTAAACGAGCAAGGCAAGGCGCTGCTTGAGGCCGCCTTTGCATCCCTGGGTCTCTCCGCCCGGGCCTACGATAAAATCCTGCGCGTAGCCCGCACCATTGCCGACTTGGAAGACAGCCCTCTCATTGAGCCGCCGCATTTGGCCGAAGCGATTCAGTTCCGAAGCCTGGACAGAAAATTCTGGACGTCGTGAACGCAACATAAACATAGCAAGGAGTAAATATGAACAAACGCATCACGCGCATCGTCGCGCTGGTTTTGGCCGGGTTGATCGTGCTGGGCATCGTTGCCGGCGCGCTGGTCATTTTCCGCTAAAACTATTTAAAAAACAATAACAGACGCACAGAAAAACGCAACGATCACAGGATGGAATTTAAAAGGGGGAAATTATATGCGTATTGTGATTCTGGATGGTTACACAACCAACCCGGGCGACCTAAACTGGCAGGCGTTGGCGTCGCTTGGCGAGCTGGTAGTTTATGAGCACACGTCCGCCAGCGAAACCGTGGAGCGTGCGAGTCAGGCAGAAATCGTGATCAGTAACAAAACCGTGCTTGGCAGCAAGGTGATTGAGAAACTGCCCAATCTGCGCTACATCGGCCTGCTTTCCACGGGCTGCACTGTGGTAGACTTGCAGGCAACCCGCCGGCGCGGCATCCCGGTGACGAATATTCCGGCCTACTCGACCCAGAGCGTGGCGCAGCTGGTGTTTGCCTTGCTTTTGGAGCTGACGAACCACGTGCAAAGCCACAGCGATTCTGTTTTTCGGGGCGATTGGGCGCGCTCGCGCGACTTTTGCTATTGGAACCAGCCGCAGACCGAATTGGCGGGCAAAACCATGGGCATTGTGGGTTACGGGCAAATTGGGCAGGCGGTGGCACGCATTGCCCAAGCCTTCGGCATGCAGGTGCTGGTCTGCGGGCGGCCTTCTTCTCAAAAAGAAAAGACGCTCTCCCCCGGTCTGCGGCTGACCAGCTTTGAGGCGGTGCTGGAGGGCAGCGACGCGGTGTCTCTCCACTGCCCGCTCACCAACGAAACCCGGGAGCTCATCAACCGCCACACGCTGGAGCGGATGAAATCCGGCGCGCTGCTCATCAACACATCCCGCGGGTCGGTGCTCAACGAGACGGAGGTTGCCGAGGCCCTAAGAGACGGCCGTTTGGGCGGCTTTGCGGCCGATGTGCTTTCTACCGAGCCACCCAGCCCGCGCAACCCGCTGTTGCGCGCGCCCAATTGCCTGCTCACCCCGCACATTGCCTGGGCCACCTATGAAGCCCGCGCCCGCCTGATTGCCATTGCCGCGCAAAACTTGGCCGCCTTCCTAAACGACGCGCCGGTGAATGTGGTGAACTAGGGCGTGTTGACACTCTAATTAAAAAGGGTCTTTGCAAAACAGACGTCGCGGTGCAAGCGGCGTCTGTTTATAGTATAGCCTCACGGGAATTGAAAGTCACCGGTCATTTTTTCTGATCCAATTATATACCGTGCCCTTGCCGATCCCCTCTAATTTTCCGACGCCCCTTCCGCTCATGCCGGAATGATACGCCTTGATGGCCCTGCGCCGCTTTTCTTCCGAATACGCCCGTGTCTTGCCGTTCAGCGTATATTTGTGCCGGCAAAATTTGCAAACACACCGCTGCGTGCCAGAGCGGTTGTACCCCGCGTTGATTTGATTTTCGGCCAGCCCGCATTTTGGGCAGCGGCGGTTTTCGTCTATCGTTTGTGTTCTCATACGCTTATCGTAGCACACTTTCTTCTGTTTTTAAAGACGCTGTTGTCGCAAAACCAGCCCAAAACGCCGCGTCTATAAGAGCGCCTTCAAATTAATCGTCTCGCCATGGCGCAGGGTGTGGGTGCGCAGGCCGGCGGCTTGCGCGGGGGCGGTGAAGTCCGCGGGGTCGACGGTGTTCTCGGCAAACATGCCATAGTGATTGGGGAGGGCCAGCTTTGCGCCGGAGCGCAGGGCCACCTGCACGGCTTCTTCGGCGGTCATGTTGCCCAGCTTGCCATTCACACAGCAGGTGATCACATCGGCGTTGACGCTGGCGCCCACGCCCTCGCCATAGAGCGTGTCGCCCGTGCAATAGAGCGTAAGGCCGCCTGCGGCAAGCACAAAGCCCACGCTGTCGGGCGTGTGGTCGGCATAGACCGCGCGCAGCGTGAACGCACCCAAATGGAGGAAATCGCCGCGCTGCACCACGGTGATCTGCGCTTCGGTGATACCGCAGCCCAGCTTGCGCAGGGCATCTTTGCAGCTGGGGGGGCAGATGAATCGCACGCCCGCGGGGTTCATCTCCTTGATGAAATCCGTGTCAAGGTGATCCATGTGGTCGTGGGTGGCCAGGTAGTAATCGGGGTGCGCCTGCGCGGGCGTGATGGGCGGCGGCACCAGCCGCTTGAGCCCTTCGGGGCTGTGTTCCACCATGTTAGAAAGATAGGGGTCAAGGTAGAGGATTTTGTCCTCAATTTTGATTTGAAAACCGCCTTGCCCCAGCCATGTGATGTGAAAGTCCTGCATGTCGTTGCCCTCCTGTTTTCTAAAATTAGCAGCTCTTTAGAATTATAATACCACAAAAAAGCAAAAAACACAACAATAGAGCAAAGTAAATTTTGTACACGAACTGAAAAAAATTTTCAGAATTCGGCAAAAAGAACTAGACAAAACCGCCTAAATATGTTAACATAGTATCATGGTTTATCCTAGGGGCAGTGGAATATTTTTTGAAACAGG
>JAITBA010000144.1 GCA_031283835.1 Oscillospiraceae bacterium | reverse complement strand
ACCTGTCCGGCGCCAACCGTGCGGCCGCCTTCGCGGATAGCGAAACGCAGGCCTTCCTCGATGGCGATGGGGGTGATCAGTTCCACGTCCATCTCGACGTTGTCGCCGGGCACGCACATCTCAACGCCTTCGGGCAGAGTGATCACGCCGGTCACGTCGGTGGTGCGGAAGTAAAACTGCGGGCGGTAGTTGTTGAAAAACGGGGTATGGCGGCCGCCTTCGTCCTTGGTCAGCACGTATACCTGGCCGCGGAACTTGGTGTGCGGGGTGATGGAGCCGGGCTTTGCCAGCACCTGGCCGCGCTCAATTTCTTTGCGCTGCACGCCGCGCAGCAGGGCACCCGCGTTATCGCCCGCTTCGGCATAATCCAAACTCTTGTGGAACATTTCGAGGCCGGTGACAACCACTTTGCGCTTGTCTTCGCTCAGGCCAACGATTTCGACTTCTTCGCCCACTTTAATCCGCCCACGCTCCACGCGCCCGGTGGCCACGGTGCCGCGCCCGGTGATGGTGAACACGTCTTCGACGGCCATGAGGAAGGGTTGGTCGGCCTTGCGGTCGGGGGTGGCGATGTAGCTGTCAACAGCATCCATTAGCTCCCAGATAGACGCCAGCTCGGGTGCTTCGGTGTCGCTGCCGGCGTATTCAAGGGCCTGCAGCGCACTGCCGCGGACAACCGGAATGTCGTCGCCCGGGAATTCTTGCTCGGTGAGGGCTTCGCGGATTTCCATTTCCACTAAGTCGAGCAGTTCGGGGTCGTCCACTTGGTCAATCTTGTTCATATAGACCACGATGTAGGGCACGCCAACCTGGCGAGCCAGCAACAAGTGCTCACGGGTTTGGGCCATCGGGCCGTCTGTGGCGGCGATAACGATGATAGCGCCGTCCATCTGTGCCGCGCCGGTGATCATGTTTTTGATATAGTCGGCGTGGCCGGGGCAGTCGACGTGCGCATAGTGACGCGCGTCGGTTTCATACTCCACGTGGGCGGTGTTGATGGTGATGCCGCGCTCGCGTTCTTCGGGGGCTTTGTCGATGTTGGCGTAATCGGTGAAGCTGGCTTGGCCTTTCATCGAGAGCGCCTTGGTGATAGCGGCGGTCAGCGTGGTTTTACCATGGTCCACGTGACCGATGGTGCCGATGTTAACGTGGGGTTTGTTGCGTTCAAACTTTGCTTTTCCCATGGGTAATTCCTCCTAATAATCATTAACTTACTATACCTGTTTATTGTAACAGATTTTTGAATAAATTGCAAGAGCTTAAAATAATTTTTTTGCGGCGCCAAAACCGGCACGCAGGCGCGGCTTTGCCCGCGCAAAATTATTTTTTTGCTTTTTCGCTCACGATGCCTTCGGCGATGCTCTTGGGCACCTGGGTGTAGTGGCTTGGCTCCATCACGTATTGGCCGCGGCCCTGGGTGCGCGAGCGCAGGCTGGTGGCGTAGCCAAACATGTTGCTCAACGGCACGTGCGAATTGATTTGCACCGCGCCGGTGCGGTTTTCGGTGCCTTCAATCTGCCCGCGGCGGCTGTTTACGTCGCCAATCACGTCGCCCATGTAGTCGTCGGGCACAGTGACCGTCACCTTCATGATAGGCTCCATGAGCACGGGAGCCGCCTTGCGCATGGCTTCTTTAAAGGCCATGGAACCGGCGATTTTGAAGGCCATTTCGCTGGAGTCCACTTCGTGGTAGGAACCGTCGTAGAGCGTGACCTTCACGTCGACCACGTTGTAGCCCGCCAACACGCCGCTAAGCATCGCGCCTTTTACGCCATGCTCCACGGCGGGGATATACTCCTTGGGCACCACGCCGCCAACAATGGCGTTAACAAACTCATACCCTTTTTCGGGGTTCGGCTCCACGCGGATTTTGACATGACCGTATTGCCCGCGGCCGCCCGATTGCCGGGCGTATTTCATGTCTACGTCGGCTTCTTTGGTGATGGTTTCGCGGTAGGCCACCTGGGGCTTGCCCACGTTGGCTTCCACTTTAAACTCGCGCAGCATGCGGTCAACGATGATTTCGAGGTGCAGCTCGCCCATGCCGGCAATAATGGTCTGCCCGGTTTCTTCGTCGGTGTAGCACTTGAAGGTGGGGTCTTCCTCGGCCAGCTTTTGCAGGGCAATGCCCATTTTTTCTTGGCCTTGCTTGGTTTTTGGCTCAATGGCCACACGAATCACCGGCTCCGGAAAATCCATGCTTTCGAGGATTACCGGGTGAGCCGGGTCGCACAGTGTGTCGCCCGTGGTGGTGTTTTTTAGCCCGATAGCCGCCGCAATGTCGCCCGCGTAGCAGGTTTCGAGGTCTTGCCGGTGGTTTGAGTGCATTTGCAGAATGCGGCCCAGGCGTTCGTTGTGGCCCTTGGTGGCGTTGAGCACGCCGCTGCCGGCGTTCACGCTGCCGCTATAGACACGGAAGAAACACAGCTTGCCCACAAAGGGGTCTGTGGCGATTTTAAAAGCCAACGCGCCAAAGGGCTCGTCGTCGGCGCTGCGGCGCACCTCTTCCGCGTCGGTTTTGGGGTTAACACCCTTGATGGCGGCAACATCTGTGGGGGCGGGCATAAAGTCCACTACTGCGTCGAGCAGCTGCTGCACACCTTTGTTGCGGTAGCTGGTGCCGCAAATAACGGGCACCATGGCGTTGGCGATTGTGGCCTTGCGGATGCAGCTCTTGATTTCCGCTACGGTGAGCGCTTCACCCTCAAAAAATTTCTCCATCAGAACGTCGTCCTGCTCGGCCACGGATTCGATCAGCGCCTGACGGTATTCCGCCGCTTGCTCCTTCAGCTCGTCGGGGATCTCTACCACGTTCACGACTTCGCCTTTTTCGCCTTCATAAATGACCGCCTGGTTTTCTACCAGGTCGATAATCCCGCGGAATTCGTCTTCGGCGCCAATGGGCAGTTGAATGGGCACCGCGTTGCACTTGAGCCGCTCGCGCAGCATGTGCAGCACGTTATAAAAATCCGCGCCCATAATGTCCATTTTGTTCACGTAGACCATGCGGGGCACCTGATATTTATCGGCCTGGCGCCACACGGTTTCGCTCTGCGGCTCCACGCCGCCCTTGGCGCACAATACTGTCACCGAACCGTCGAGCACGCGCAGCGAACGCTCCACTTCCACAGTAAAATCGACGTGGCCGGGCGTGTCGATAATGTTCACGCGGTGGTCTTTCCAAAAGCAGGTGGTCGCGGCCGATGTGATTGTGATGCCGCGCTCCTGTTCCTGCACCATCCAGTCCATGGTGGCCGCGCCGTCGTGCACCTCGCCAATCTTGTGCGTAATCCCCGTGTAGTAAAGGATGCGCTCGGTGGTGGTGGTTTTGCCGGCGTCAATATGCGCCATAATTCCAATATTTCTTGTTTGTTCCAATGATACTTGCCGGGGCATGATGTTCCTCCAATTAACAATTTTCAATTAACAATTTTCAATCAACAACCTCCGTTTTGTCAATCGTTAATTGTGCATTGTTAATTCTTTTAGAATGTTTACCACCTAAAGTGCGCAAACGCCTTGTTGGCTTCCGCCATCTTGTGGGTGTCTTCGCGCTTTTTGTAGGCTGAGCCGGTCTGGTTGCCGGCATCGATGATTTCGTTGGCCAGGCGCTCCTTCATGGTGCGTTCGCTGCGCGCGCGGGAATACGCGGTAATCCAGCGCAGGCCCAAGGTCTGCCGACGCTCGGGGCGCACGTCGATGGGCACCTGGTAGGTGGCGCCGCCCACGCGGCGGGCTTTTACTTCCAGCAGGGGCATCACGTTTTCCAGGGCAAGCGTAAAGGTTTCTAGGGGGTCTTTGCCGGTTTTTTCGTTGATGATGCTGAAGGCGCCGTAGACAATATGCTGTGCAACGCCTTTTTTGCCGTCGAGCATGATGCTGTTGATTAGGCGCGTGACGAGCTTTGACCCATAGAGTGGGTCGGGTAGCACGTCGCGCTTCGCGATTTGGCCTCTTCTTGGCACGTCGCTTCCCTCCTTCATAAAAAATGAATTCTTCGGTACTTGCCAGGCACTTGCACGCCTGGCTCGGTGTCCAGTAAGAGAACCGTTATGGTAGCTTGGCAATCTGCCAAGACAATTATTCTCATACTGGGGTTCGCAACTCACATTTGTGAATTACTTCTTTTTCTTGTCGGCCTTCATGCCGTACTTGGAACGCGATTGCTTGCGATCCTTCATGCCCTGGCAGTCGAGGGTGCCGCGGATGACGTGATAACGCACGCCGGGCAGGTCGCGCACACGGCCGCCGCGGATGAGCACCACACTGTGTTCTTGCAGGTTGTGCCCCACGCCGGGAATGTAGGTGGTCACTTCAATCCCGTTGCTCAAGCGCACTCTGGCAATTTTGCGCAGTGCGGAGTTTGGTTTTTTGGGGGTGGTGGTCTTCACTGCGGTGCACACGCCGCGCTTTTGCGGGCTATCTTGGTTGGTCTGCACGTTTTTGCGGCTGTTGAGCCCCTTGCGCAGCGCCGGTGCCTTGGTCTTCTTCACCAAACTTTCGCGCCCGTTGCGCACCAATTGGTTAAAGGTAGGCATTTTTGTTTTCGCTCCTTTCGTCAAAAAATCAATTATCATGACTTCTGCGCCACAATAACCAATTGATTATAGCACCTTTGGCAGTTGATGTCAAGATTTTTTTTTGTAACCATTTTTGCGAACCATAATTTTCAAATACCCTTTCACCCGCTGCAACACCGGGTTCCGCAAAACAAACAAAAATTCCCCAATACCCTTTCACCCGCCGCAACACCGGGTTCCGCAAAACAAACAAAAAACACCGGCAGCACAGAGGCCGCCGATGTTTTTGAAGGACGCCGCTTTGCTTCGCGGTGCCTTACGCGCCTATCAATGCCTCAAACGCCGTGACCAGCGTGCTGGCGGTTTGCGCCCCGCACGAAACAAACTCCACGCTCTGCCCCTCGGGGGCCAGCACGGGCATATAGTTGTTGTCGGGCACAATGTAGCCTATTTGGTCGTTGGTGAGGCCCAGCACGCGCAGGGTGCGTTTGCTGCCCGTTTGGGCTACCAATTCTTGCAAAGAGGGCAGTGTCCAGTCCTTGCCGCTCCACGATTTATCGGCCTGCAGGCAGCCGCCATAGGCCAACTCGGGCGCCAGCTCGCCGGGCACCAGCGCAAAGGCCAGGTCGCTGCCCAGCTCCATGTAGCCAATTTCGGTTGCCACACGATAGCCGCGGCGGGTTTTTACTACCTGGTTGGTGAACATGCCGTTTTTGCCCCCCACCAGCAAAATCTGGTTGCTTATGGGCACCTGCACCTGGGCATGCCGGAGGTTGAGTAAGGGTTCCACTTCGGTTTCGTTCAAGACCCCCAACAGTTTGTCGCCCAGCGCCCGGCCAAACAGTTCCAGCGTTTCGTAGCCGCTCATGCCCTCCTTGAGGCTGGGCAGGTTTTGTGTGCCGCGCTGCATCGAGTTGCTCTGCTGCGCGCCCATCAGCAGCATAAAGTTGGCTTTTTCGCCAATCTGCTGTTCCACAAAGTAGGGGTAATCCCCCGTGACTTCGCGCCCCGCCGCGCCATTGCCCACACAGTGAATCATGCTGGTGCACAGCCAGGTTTCTGTGGAGCCGTCGGTGGGCGCAAAGCGGAAACGAGCCATGCTTGTGTCGTTCACAAAGGGTGCGCGGCGGTCCCAGATAAAGTCTTCCACATCCGTTGTGCCATAGTAGAGCTTGCCGGGCGTCATGTTCTGCACCGCGTCGCGCACGGCTTTTTGTGTTGCGGCGGCCAAATGCGCCATATACGCCGGGTTTTGCCCGTTATATAAGGGTTGATTGGGGTGCAACAAATTTGCAATGGGGTTTTTGAGGAGCACCTGCCAAATGTCGCCGTTCATGCCAAAGGTATCCACGGCACTGTGCTGGTGCAGCGCCGAAAGGTTCAGGCTCACAATGCCCTCTTGCGCGGCAAAGTCCATCAGCTGCGCGCGTATAGCGTTCACGGCGGTGTTTGCCAGACCATAGGCATCCAGCGCGGCAAACACCACGGTGCCACGCCCGCTGCCGTCGTTCACCGCCACCGTGCGCACACGCAGGTCGTCCAGCACAGCGGTCACCGTCTTCGCTTCGTTCACTGCCAACGACCCGCCCACAAAGTGCTTGCCGTCCAGCAGGTCTTCGGTCAGCAGGCTTTCGCTGGCATAGCCCAGACGCCACGCGGCATTGGCCGCCGGGGCCTGCAAAAATGGCGTCGTCCCCGCAAAAAAGTGGGGGTTCGTGTAGGTCTTGGCGCTCGGCCACCGGGGTTCGGGGAACAGCTTGCCCACCGCGCCCACCGCGCCCATGAGCAGCGTGTCGGTTAGGTTGTAGCCCCAGCGATAAAACTTGGAAGGCGGATCCGGTGCGGGTTCGCCTGCCGCAAACACCTGCCCTGCGCACAACCACGCCACGCAAACGCACAACGCCAGCGCCAACACCCGGCGCCCTCTTTTTTTTAGCACAAAAAATCCCCCTTTTGATGCAGAACTTGTATGCATCGCTTGAACCGTTCCGATTTTGAACAGATTTTTTGCCGGGAGACGCGCGGCGAACGGCTATGCATACAGGTTCAAAAAGTTTGTTTTGCTTTTTTGCACGAATTCTCCGCTGGGGTTTTTGGGTTTGAGGAGGTCTGATTATTCCCCGCTCACCGCGTCAATATATTGCCGCGCGAATGGGTTTTGGGTGTTCATTACGGTCACGTCGGTGTAGCACTGCATGCCGGTGCCGCTGGGCAGCAGCTTGCCGATAATCACGTTTTCCTTCAGGCCAATCAGCGGGTCGCTCTTGCCCTTGATGGCCGCGTCCGTGAGTACGCGCGTGGTCTCCTGAAAAGACGCTGCCGACAAGAAGCTTTCGGTGGCAAGGCTGGCCTTGGTGATGCCCATGAGCACCGGGAGCACCTGCGGAAGAACGGTTTCGTCGCCATGCTCGCTTTGCAGCTGCTCGCACAGCTTGCGATATTCCCGTTTTTCCATCAGCGTGCCCGGCAACAGCGTGGCGCTGCCTGGTTCGGTGATTTTTAGTTTGCGCATCATCTGGCGGATAATCACTTCGATATGCTTATCGGAAATATCTACGCCCTGCATGCGATAGGTACGCTGCACTTCTTGAATCAGGTAGCTATGCACCTCGTGCACGCCCAGCACCGCCAAAATATCGTGCGGGTTGCGCGCCCCTTCGGTGATATTCTCGCCTTTGCGCACGCGCTGGCCATCCGTCACCTTAATAATCTGGTCGTAGGGGATGGGATAGGCGCGCTCCCCCGGGTTGACGGGGTCTTCGCTGGTAACAATCACGTTTTTGCTCTTTTTGATTTCGCGGAAGCTCACAATACCGTCAATCTCGGCAATCAGGGCCAGCAGCTTTGGCTTGCGGGCCTCAAAGAGTTCCTCGACGCGCGGCAAGCCCTGCGTAATATCGCCGCTGTCTTTTGCGCCGCCGGTGTGGAAGGTGCGCATGGTTAACTGCGTGCCAGGCTCGCCAATGGACTGCGCCGCGATGATGCCCACCGCTTCGCCCACGGTCACCGGGTCGCCGGTGGCAAGGTTTGTGCCGTAGCACTTGATGCACACGCCGCGCTCCGCCTCGCAGGTGAGCAGCGAACGGATTTTGATGGTGGGGCGGGTGCCGGTGGGCGCGTTGGTGCGCACAAAGGCTCCCACGGCTTCGGCACGGGCCTCGGTAAGGATTTCGTCCTTGCTCTGCACCAGTTCGCCCGTGGCTTTGTTCACCAGGTCCTCGAGCAAAAAGCGGCCCAGCAAGCGCTCTTCCAGCGGCACAATCCTGCGCCCGTCGGCAAAAACGTCATAAACATCGCTGCCGTCTTTGCACCCGCAGTCGTGCTCGTGAATGATCACGTCCTGCGAAACATCGACCAGGCGACGGGTCAGGTAGCCGGAGTCCGCCGTGCGCAATGCCGTGTCGGCCAGGCCTTTGCGCGCGCCGCGGCTCGAGATGAAGTATTCCAAAATGTTCAGCCCTTCGCGGTAGTTGGCGCGGATGGGCACTTCGATGGTTTTGCCGGCGGTGTTGGCAATCAGGCCGCGCATGCCTGCCAGCTGCCGCAGCTGCGAGTCGTTGCCGCGGGCGCCGGAGCGCAGCATCATGTTGATGGGGTTGTATTCGTCGAAGTTTTCTTTCAGGGCGTCGGCCACGCGGCGCGTGCAGTCTTCCCAGGCCGAAATTGTGCGCTGGCTGCGCTCGTCGTTGCTAAAAAACCCACGATTAAACTGCCGGGTAATCCCCTGGATTTTTAGTTCGGTTTCCTCGAGGATAGCGGCTTTTTGCGGCGGAATGGTCGCGTCGCTCACCGCCACGGTGATGCCGCTGCGGGTGGAGTAGCGATACCCCTGCGCCTTGATTTTGTCGAGGATTTCGGAGGCCACGCTGGTTCCGTGCACGCGGATGCAACGGTCGATAATTTTGCCCAGCGCGCCCTTGTTCACCAAAAAGCTCACTTCCAGCGCAAAGAGGTTTTCGGGGTCGCTGCGGTCAACAAAGCCCAGGTTTTGCGGAATCGGCTCGTTAAAAATCAGCTTGCCCAGCGTGGTTTCAACCAGCTTGCACCGCTTTTTGCCGTCAATGCGTTTTTCGAGCCGGATTTTTACTTTGGCGTGCAGGTCTAGGTCGCCTTCGTCATAGGCCATTTGCGCTTCGTTCACGCTCGAAAACGTCTTGCCCTCGCCAATGGCGCCGGGGCGTTCATACGTTAAATAATAGCTGCCCAGCACCATGTCTTGCGTCGGCACGGTCACGGGCCGCCCGTCGCTGGGCTTGAGCAGGTTGTTGGCCGCCAGCATAAGCAAACGCGCCTCGGCCTGGGCTTCCACGCTCAGCGGCACATGCACAGCCATTTGGTCGCCGTCAAAATCTGCGTTAAACGCCGTGCACACCAGTGGGTGCAGCTTGATGGCGCGGCCTTCTACCAGCACCGGCTCAAACGCCTGAATCCCCAGACGGTGCAGCGTCGGCGCGCGGTTCAGCATCACGGGGTGGTCTTCGATTACCACTTCCAGGGCATCCCACACGTCGTTGTGGCTGCGCTCCACCATTTTGCGGGCCGATTTTACGTTGCCGGCCTTCTCTGTTTCGACGAGGCGCTTCATCACGAAGGGTTTAAACAGCTCCAGTGCCATTTCTTTTGGCAGGCCGCACTGATAAATTTTTAGTTCGGGGCCAACAACAATAACCGAACGGCCCGAATAATCGACGCGTTTGCCCAGCAGGTTTTGGCGGAACCGCCCCTGTTTGCCCTTGAGCATGTCGCTGAGCGACTTGAAGGCGCGGTTGTTTGCGCCCGTAACCGGACGGCCACGACGGCCGTTGTCAATCAGGGCGTCCACGCTTTCTTGCAGCATGCGTTTTTCGTTGCGCACAATAATTTCTGGTGCGCCAAGCTCCAGCAATTTTTGCAGGCGGTTGTTTCGGTTGATTACCCGGCGATACAGGTCGTTTAGGTCGCTGGTGGCAAAGCGCCCGCCATCCAGCTGCACCATGGGGCGGATTTCCGGCGGAATCACCGGCACCACATCCAGAATCATCCATTCCGGGTGGTTGCCGCTGTTGCGAAAAGCTTCCACGCACTCCAGGCGCTTGAGGAGCTTGGCGCGCTTTTGGCCGGTGGCGGTTTCAAATTCCGTCATCAGCTCCGTGTGCAGCGATTCCAGCTCAATGCCCGCAAGCAGCTCTTTTACGGCCTCTGCGCCCATGCCGGCCTGAAAGTCGTTTTCGTAGCGCATGCGGTATTCCGCGTAGCTTTTTTCGTCCAGGGTCTGCCCCTTTAGCAGCGGCGTGTCCCCCGGGTTCGTGACGACATACATGGCGAAGTAGAGCACTTTTTCTAGGTTGCGGGGCGAAATATCCAGCAGCAGCCCCATCCGGGAGGGAATGCCCTTAAAGTACCAGATATGGCTCACGGGCGCGGCCAGCTCAATGTGGCCCATGCGCTCGCGGCGCACCTTGGTTTTGGTCACCTTCACGCCGCAACGCTCGCAAATTTTGTCTTTGTAGCGCATGCGTTTATACTTGCCGCAGTGGCATTCCCAGTCTTTTGTCGGCCCAAAAATGCGTTCGCAAAACAAGCCGTCCCGCTCCGGTTTGAGCGTGCGGTAGTTGATGGTTTCGGGTTTTTTTACTTCGCCAAAGCTCCACGCGCGGATCTGTTCGGGCGAAGCCAGCCCGATTTTAATAGAATCAAAGGTAGTGTATTGCTGCGCCTGCTGTTCCATAAGTTCCTCCTACCCCAAGTTTCGATTGTCAATTCCCCGTCATAATGAAAGTGCGTTATTCGTCTTCTGCGTAGTTGTCTGTGTAATCGTCGAGCAGCTCTTCTTCGTCGGCCGCGTCTTCGTCGAGCAACAGGTTGTCGGCAACCGCTTCTTCGCCGGCCTCGTCGTCGTCGTTCAGCTCGTCGTCTTCTTCTTCCTCATCCTCCGGAATCGCTTCCATATCCGGGCGGTCGCGGGGGCGGTCGGCAATGCCAAAGCCGGGTTCATCCTCAAAGGTCTGCTTCAGGTCGATTTCTTCGCCCGCTTCGTCCAAAATGCGCACGTCCAGCGCCAGGCTTTGCAGTTCCTTCACGAGCACTTTAAAGCTTTCGGGAATGCTCGGCTGGGGCACGTTTTTGCCCTTGACAATGGCTTCGTAGGTTTTTACGCGGCCCACCACGTCGTCGCTTTTGACTGTCAAGATTTCTTGCAGCGTATACGCCGCGCCGTAGGCCTCGAGGGCCCACACTTCCATTTCGCCAAAGCGCTGGCCGCCAAACTGCGCCTTGCCGCCCAGCGGTTGCTGCGTCACGAGGCTGTAGGGGCCTGTGGAGCGCGCGTGGATTTTGTCGTCAACCAGGTGCAACAGCTTGAGAAAGTACATCACGCCCACCGTGACGCGGTTGTCGAACCGGCGGCCCGTGCGGCCGTCGTAGAGCCAACTCTTGCCGTCCTCGTCCTTGCCCGCCTCCGAAAGCGCCGCGCGGATATCGCTTTCGCGCGCGCCGTCGAACACCGGCGTCATCAGCATATGCTTTTTGCCGGTATTGATGCCCAACTGCCGCGCCGCAAAGCCAAGATGCACTTCGAGCACCTGCCCGATGTTCATGCGGCTTGGCACGCCCAAGGGGTTTAGCACAATGTCTAGCGGCGTGCCGTCTTCCATAAAGGGCATGTCTTCTTGGGGCAAAATGCGGCTGACCACGCCCTTGTTGCCGTGGCGGCCCGCCATTTTATCGCCCACGCTCAGCTTGCGCTTTTGCGCAATAAAGCAGCGCACGACTTTGTTTACGCCCGGGCTCAGTTCGTCAGAATTCTCGCGGGTAAACACTTCCACGTTTACTACAATGCCATATTCGCCGTGGGGCAGGCGCAGCGAGGTGTCGCGCACTTCCTTCACTTTTTCTCCGAAGATGGCGCGCAGCAGGCGTTCCTCCGCCGTTAGCTCCGTTTCGCCCTTGGGGGTCACTTTGCCCACAAGAATATCGCCGCTCTTCACTTCCGCGCCAATGCGGATAATACCGCTCTCATCCAGGTCCTTCATGGCGTCGTCGCCCACGTTGGGGATATCACGGGTGATTTCCTCGGCGCCCAGCTTTGTGTCGCGGGCTTCCAGCTCAAATTGCTCAATATGGATAGACGTATACACGTCGTCCTGCACAATTTTTTCGTTGACAAGCACGGCGTCTTCGTAGTTGTAGCCTTCCCATGTCATAAAGCCGATGAGCGCGTTTTTGCCCAGGCTAATTTCGCCTTGGTCGGTTGCGGGGCCGTCGGCAATCACTTGCTCGGTGATAATTTGGTCGCCCACATTGACAATGGGTTTTTGGTTGATGCACGTGCCGTGGTTGCTGCGCATAAACTTAATCATTTCGTATGCGCGCTTGCCGCCCTGTGGGTTTTGCACCACCACTTTGTCGGCGCTGGCATAGGTCACCACGCCGGGTTCTTTGGCAAGCACCGCCACACCGCTGTCGACGGCGGCCTTATATTCCATGCCGGTGCCCACCAATGGCGCGTCGGTTTTGAGCAGCGGCACCGCCTGGCGCTGCATGTTCGCGCCCATCAGCGCGCGGTTGGCGTCGTCGTTTTCGAGGAAGGGGATCATCGCCGTCGCCACAGAAACCACCATCTTCGGGCTCACGTCCATGTATTGCACACGGTCACGGTCAATCTCGAGGTATTCGTCGCGGAAGCGGGCGTTGACTCGCTCGCGCGCGAAGCGGTTTTGGTCGTCGAGGATTTCGTTGGCTTGCGCCACCACGTAGTCGTCCTCTTCGTCGGCGGTCATGTAGCGCGTGCGGTCGAGCACCACGCCGTTTTCGACTCGACGATAAGGCGCTTCGATGAAGCCGTATTTGTTAATGCGCGCATAGGTGGCCAAATAAGAGATCAGGCCCACGTTCTGGCCTTCAGGGGTTTCAATCGGGCACATGCGGCCGTAGTGGCTGTAGTGCACGTCGCGCACTTCGAATCCGGCGCGGTCGCGGCTCAAGCCGCCGGGCCCCAGAGCCGAAAGACGGCGCTTGTGGGTTAGTTCCGCAAGGGGGTTTGTCTGATCCATAAACTGGCTCAGGGGGCTGGAGCCGAAAAATTCTTTAATCGCCATGCTCACCGGGCGAATGTTGATAAGCGTCGCCGGCGAAATCTTGTCCACATCGTCCTGGGCTTGCAGCATCATTTTTTCGCGCACAAGTTTTTCCATGCGGGCCATGCCAATGCGGAACTGGTTTTGCAGCAGTTCGCCCACGCAGCGGATGCGGCGGTTGCCCAGGTGGTCAATATCGTCGGCTTTGCCCACGCCGCAGGCCAGGCAGTTTACGTAGTTGATGGAGGCAAAAATGTCGTCTAGCGTGATGTGTTTTGGCACCAGCTCTTCGCTGCGTTTTTTTAGCTCCGCCAGCAGGGCCGTGCCGCTGAGGTTTTGGTCAAGAATTTCGAAAAACACACGGGCGCTCACTTTTTCGCTCAGGCCAATGTCCTCCAGCTGCTCCTCCGCAAACTGCGGCAGATGGTCGCACCAGCGGGCGTTGGTGCCGCCTTCGCTGTCGCGGCGGCCCTTCAGGTCAATCATGCCGTTGGAAAGCACCGTGAGATTATGCTCTTCGTTGAGCACCACAACGGCGCGCATCACGCCCGCCTGCTCCAGCTCATACGCTTTTTCTCGGGTGATAATCTCGCCGCGTTCGGCCAGCAATTCGCCTGTACGGGGGCTTACCACCGGCTCCGCCAGCTTGCAGCCCGCCAGCCGCGAACCGATTGCCAGCTTTTTGTTGTATTTGTAGCGCCCCACCTTGCTGATATCGTAGCGGTGCGGGTCAAAAAACAGCTGGTCAATGTGCTGCCGCGCGGTTTCGAGGGTCACGGGCTCGCCCGGGCGCAGCTTGCGGAACACTTCCATGCTAGCCTCGGCGCCATTGGCGATTTCGTCTTTTTCAAGCGTGGCGGCTATGCGCACGTCGTCGCCAAAAAAATCGCGGATTTCCGCATCGGTTTCGAGCCCTAACGCACGAATCAAGGTCGTGATATAGAGTTTGCGGTTTTTGTCGATGCGGCAATAGAACAGGTCGTTGACGTCGGTTTCGTATTCGAGCCACGCGCCGCGGTTGGGGTTGATGGTGCCGCTATAAAGTTCCAGGCCGGTTTTGTCGTAGCTACGGCCAAAATAAACGCCCGGGCTGCGCACCAGCTGCGAAACAATCACGCGCTCCGCGCCGTTAACAACAAAGGTGCCGCTGTCTGTCATCAGCGGAAAATCACCCATGTACATTTCGCTTTCCTTCACAACGCCTGTTTCGCTGTTGAGCAGCCGCGCCTTCACGCGCATGGGGGCGGCATAGGTCGCGTCGCGCTCCTTGCACTCACGCACCGTGTATTTCGGCTTGTCGTCCAGCCGATAATCCACAAAGGTGAGCACCCAGCTCTTGTTGTAGTCCGTGATTTCTGCCGTGTCTCGGAACACCTCGCGCAGCCCCACATCAAGGAACCACCGAAAGGAATC
>JAITBA010000143.1 GCA_031283835.1 Oscillospiraceae bacterium | reverse complement strand
GAGGCCGTTGAGGATGTCCGCGAGGTTCCATACGGTTTCGAGACGAAGCAGGCAACCGAGGACAGCGGCGGCGAGGTAGAGCGCGCGGTACCAAGGAACCGCTTTTTTGCCCAGGAGGTAACGCGCGCCCTGTTCGCCATAGAAGGACCAGCCGGTGAGGGTGGCGAAGGCAAACAGAGCAATGCTCATGGCAATAAAGTGACCGCCGAAACGCCCGAACACCGGCGTAAAAGCGGCGGCTGCCAGGGCCGTGCCGGTTAGGGTGCCACCGGGCTGCCACGCGCCGGAGCATAGAAACACAAGGGCCGTGACTGTGCACATGAGCAGGGTGTCGATGCAGACCTCGGCGATGCCCCACATGCCCTGCACAGCAGGGGATTGCGCGTCTGCCGCCGCGTGAATGACCGCAGAGGAGCCAAGGCCCGCCTCGTTTGAAAAAACGCCGCGCGCCACACCGTAGCGCAGCGCTTTTTTGCATGTATAACCGGCTGCGCCGCCCAGGGCGGCGGTGGGCGCGAAGGCACCGCGGAACATCAGCACCAGCGCGCCGGGCAGGGCTTTGTAGCGCGCGATGAGCACCACCAGGCAGGCCAATAAAAAAAGCCCTGTCATGATGGGAACGAGAAATTCTGTCACGCGGGCAATGCGTTTGATACCGCCAAAAATCACCAGGGCCAACAGGCTTGCCAGCACAAAACCTACGCCCCAAGCGGGGGCATGCAGGGTTTGCGCGGCGGCCTCGGCAATGGCATTGGCCTGGGTCATGTTGCCAATGCCGAAGGCGGCCAGACTCAACAGCGCGGCATAGAGCCCCGCAAGGGTTTTGGATTGCAGACCCTTCGAAAGGTAGGCCATGGGGCCGCCCATCCACACGCCGTCGGGGCTGCGCCAGCGGTACTTTAGGCCCAGAATATTTTCGACGCAGCAGGTCATGGTGCCCAGCAGCGCCGAAACCCACATCCACACAATGGCCCCCGGGCCGCCCAGCGTGAGCGCCGTCGCTACCCCCACGATGTTCCCCGTGCCCAGGCACGCCGCCAAAGCCGATGTGAGCGCCTGCCATTGCGAGATGCTATGGACATCGCGCGCGGGGCCGTGCTGTTTGCGGCACAGCGAACCGAAGGTGAGGCGCACCCACAGGCGCAGGCGGCGCAGCACAAAAGCGCGGCTGCGAAGGGTTAGGTATAGCCCCGTGAGCAGAAACACTGCCAGCATGGGCGGCCCCCACAAAAACCCGCTGAACGCCGCGCTGATTTGATGAAACATGTTTGCATCCCCCCTTAGGCAAGCGTATGTGAAAAAAGAGACACGCATGCGCTGCAATGCGTTTTCTTTATCAAAGAAAAATGTGACGGTTTGTTGCGCAACTTGATTTTACCGATTTTTTATGCGAAGTTTCGTCTCGTGTATATTTCGCGCCGCGCCGCGCAAACTATTCATTGCACCCTCATACTATACAAATCACAAGGAGTTGAATCTATGTTAGATCGCATTGCATTGATCCTCGTCGTGCTCGGCGCGCTCAACTGGGGCAGCATTGGCCTGTTCCAGTTCGATATGATCGCCTGGATTTTCGGCGGGCAGGGCGCTTTGGTCAGTCGCATCCTCTACACGCTCGTGGCGCTGGCAGGCATTTGGTGCGTTTCGCTGCTGTTCCGCGAACATTCCCTTATCACGGCGGCCGACGACGCGGACCAGTAACCCGCAACAGCAAAAGCAAACCGCCCTTGATGGGGGCGGTTTTGTTTTGTTGCGCTTTGGCGTTGCGATGGTTGCGTCCTGCCTGGCTCCCCATGTCCCGCGCTGCCAGCGTTTTTGCGGGGCACACGGCGCTTTTGGTTTGCCGCGTGTGTTTGCTTTAGTGCGGCTAGCTGGCCAAACATAGTTTTGACTGCTTGGTTTTTTTTGCGTGCAGGGCACACCAAAAACAGCCGCAGACAAACGCCTGCGACTGCTTTGCTTTGCTGCTTGTGCCTAGCTGGCTTTGTTCATCACCGCGAGGGGGTCGCTGATTTTGCCGTCCACGGTGATTTCTAGGTGCAAGTGCGTGCTTTCCGCGCTTTCGCAGGGTACTTGGGCAATGACGCCGATGGCCTCACCTTTTTCGACTGCGCGGCCTTCTTTTGGTGTGCTGTCGGGCGAAAGGCCGCAATAGTGCGCTTCGATGCCGCTGCCGTGGTCAACGACCAGCACCACGCCCCACAGCGGGTCAAGCTTCACGCTTTTTATGGTGCCGCTTTGGATTGCCACAACTTGCTGGTCGGGCTCGCCTGCAAAATCCACGCCGTTGTGCACCCGCCAATCCCCCATTGTGAGGGATTTTGCCATCTCGCCATTGCTATAATCCTTGCCAATGGCCGTGCCAAAGGGCAGCGCAAAGTTGCCGCTGTAGGGTGCGTTTTCGGGGTTGATGGTGGTTTCGCCGGGCTTTGCGGCGGCGTCATTGGTTTTGTCATTGGTGTTGGGGCGGGGGTCCGGCACGTTTGTTACCGGGTCGTTGGCCTGTTGGGTTTCCGGCTCCGGCGGGCGGGTGACATAGTTTTCCCAGTTGATGGTGCTGCGTTCTGTGGTGAGGAGCGTGTAGGGGTTGCTGCGCAGGGTGTTGCTCACCGCGCCCCACACGCCAACGCCCACTGCCACAACCGCCAGCGAAAGCGCGAGATAAAACCCACCGCCTTTGGGCAGCCGCGGCCGGCGGAACTTTGTTTTGTTTTCAAATTGCATCTTCCAGCATCCTTTCGTGATGGTTTCGCTTGCTCTTATTTTTGGCACGCGAAGGCTGGATTATGCAATTTTTTTGTTATAAATGTGAAAACGCGGCTCAGGAACGTGCTTTTTCTTTTCGCAATTTTCCGCGGTACATTACACCCACCGCCACAGACGCCAGTGCCAGGCTAACAGAAAGGGCAAGAAAGATGAGCAGGGTGCGCACGGGGCGCAGGTGCAGAGGGGCCGCCGTGGGAGCGGGCGCCGGAAATCGCAGGGCGACGGGCACCTTGGTGTGGGCCGGCAGCGCGGTGAATGTGTAGGTGCGGGTTTCTTTGGCGGGCACAGGGGCTTCTCGCACAAATTTGACGGTGAGCTGAAAAATGGTTTCTTTGGCGGGCAGAATGGCTTCGTAGCGCAGACGCAGGGTTTCGCCCGGGCTGAGTGCCAAACGGCTCTGCACAGGCACTTCTAGGCGCAGCCCTTCGGCCAGCAGATCCACCAGACTGATATCGTAGGCCGAAAGATTTGTTACCAGCAGCGTTTCGTCCCCTTCGGTCAGATAACCGCTCACACTCCCCGAAAACCGCAGCTCCAGCCCGTCGGAGTGGTTGGAGGAATTGCGGAACTGCGGAAAATTCGGGTCAGAATGTACGTCCCGCAGCTCATCTGTGCACAGCCATTTTTGATACAGCGCGCGCGCGTAGATATCCCAGTGCGCCTGCCCGTGGTATTGCCGCTGGAAGAACCAGGTGTTCTCGGGCAAATAGGCGCAGGCGGCGTCAATACTGCCATCGGGCGAGCGGTGGCGGTGGGCGGGGTCGGCGCAAACCAGGCTGTCGGCAGGCGCGACGGCAACGCCTTTGCTGCCCAGGGGCAGGGCGCGGGCCCCCGCGGTGGAAGCCACCTCGATGATGTAGTCGGAGCTGGAGGGGTTGCCGCTGGCCATGGGCAACCCAACGCCACAGATTATTGCGATTTTTACGCCCTGCTTTTGCATGGCGCGCAGGGTTTTGCCTGCATTGGCCATCATTTCGTTGTGAACAATATCGCTTTTGCGGATGATTTCCGCATTTTTTTCCGGGTCAAGATATTTTGCTTTGAGCCGCGCATAGTCCTCTGGCGGCACAATATCCCAAAAACTGCCAAACTTAAGAAAAATCGGCTGCAAATACGTGCGGATCACCTGCATGACAATGCTGTTGATTAGCGGCAAATCCAGCCCCTTCAGGCGCTGGTCGAGCGAAAGCTCCCGGTCTATGAACACGGCGGCCAAGTCAAAAAACGTTTCGGGGTCAAAGGCAAAATTGGGGTCTTCCAGCAAATCCGCCGTCAGGGCGGAACCACGGATGGCAGGGGCCTGCAACACGGCCCGGTCAATGTCTTCGCCGCCATAAAAGGTGAAATAGGCGGTGGCCAGCTGCCCGCCATAGCTCACGCCAAACAGGCTCACTTTGTCGTGCCCCGCGTCCTCCTTCACCTCTTGGATGAATTGGTGCAGCCGTTCCGCGCCGTCGAGCTGGCCCTTGCGCCAGTCGGCCGCAAAAAGATAGATGTGGTCGGCGGGCAGGTACTCCAGCAGCGTTTTGGTGGCCGGGCGCTGGTTGTTCCAGCGCTCCTGCTCGCGTTCGAGCATCACATCCCACCGCGCGTCGCGGGCATTTTGAGGCACGGGCGAAATGTTATATTTGCTGCTGCCGTCGTCGTTCATTTCCAGCTTTTCGAACAGATAAATCATTTCGCCGATGGTTTTAACTACCGTTTCGCTGTTGCCGTTGGCGTTCACAATCAGCTTTGGCAGCACGTTGAGCACCACGTCTACCAGTGAGCGCGTGGTGTCCCCTTCAATGGGGAGGTTCCACACATGCTCTTCC
>JAITBA010000108.1 GCA_031283835.1 Oscillospiraceae bacterium | reverse complement strand
AACAAAAAAAAGAAAGAAAAGCCCCCAAAAGAAAAAAAAGAGCCGGAGAAAAAAGAAGAACCAGACAAGCCCAAGGAGCCAAACATTTTTCAGCGGTTCTATCAATACCAGGGGGTTCCCGGCTTCGTCGAGCTGTTGTGGCGCGTGGTGGCGGCACTGCAAGCCTTTGGCAGGGGGTTGTGGCGGGCGTTTTATATCCGGCGGCTGGCGTTCTATATGGTGCTCCCCGGGGGCGACGACCCGGCGGCGCTGGCCGAAAAATACGGCAAGCTCAACGCGGCAATTTATCCGCCGCTGGGCTGGCTGATGAGCCATTTGCGCAGCCGCAAGGGCGCGGCGCATGTGCAACTGCACCCCGACTTCACCGGCTGGGGCAAAAAGCAGATGGAATGCGAAGCGGAACTGACCGTGTGCCCGCTGGTGCTGATTGCGGCGCTGCTGGGGTTGCTTTTGCGCCTGGGCGTGCGCGTGGGGCTCAAATTTTTGCAGGGCAGCAAGCCGCCCTCATCATCAAAATCAACCGCAAAATCAATTGCGAAAAATTAAGACATAAGAGGAGAAGCGTTATGAAAGAGAAATCCGCATCCGGTATCCTTGGTACTTCTATCGAGAAATTGCGAGAAGTGGTGGACGTGAGCACCATCATTGGCACACCTGTGGAGCTGGGCGATGTGAAAGTCATCCCCGTTTCAAAGGTGAGCTACGGCTTTGCGTCCGGCGGGAGCGATTTTCCCTCCAAAAACAACCAGGAGCTCTTCGGCGGCGGCGGCGGCGCGGGCGTAACCATCACACCGGTGTGTTTTCTTGTGGTGAAGGGCGGAGAAGTGACGATTAAGCATATCAGCACCAACGAAACCGGCGTGGAGCACTTCATTGGCATGGTGCCGGAACTCATCGACCAAGTGTCTTCTACGGTGGACAAATTGGTGAAGAAATTTGGCAAGAGCGACGAAGAAGACGTCATTGCGGAAGCGGTTGCCAAGGCAGAAGCGGACGCCTGAGCACGCCCTAGAGAAATCCAAGCATATTTTTGCCGCATGTCCCATAGAAATGAGACAAAGGGGTGGATGTTTGGATGAAAATGGCAAGCCAAAAAAAAGCGGCGGCGTTGCTGGTGGTTTTTCTGCTGGCGACGGCGTTGCCGCACAATATCCGTGCGCTGGAAGGCGATGCTTTGCACCTTTCGGCGCGCTATGCGGTGTTGATGGACGCAGACAGCAAGCAGGTGCTCTTTGCCAAGGATTGTGACACGCAAGCACCCATGGCAAGCACCACAAAAATCATGACGGCGCTGTTGTTGCTCGAAGCGGGCGAGCCGATGCGGGAATTTGTCGCAACAGAGGCCATGGTGCGGGTAGAAGGCACCTCCATGGGGCTGCGGACGGGGGATATCGTTTCGCGCTACGCGCTGGCGGTGGGGATGTTGCTATCCAGCGGCAACGACGCTGCCAACGCCGCGGCGATTCACCTGGCGGGCACGGTGCCCGGCTTTGCCGCGCTGATGAACGCGCGCGCGCGCGAAATCGGCATGACGCGCTCTCACTTTGTCACGCCCTCGGGGCTTGACGCCGAAGGGCACTGCGCCACCGCCTACGACATGGCGCTGCTGGCGCGCGAGGCGCTGCAAAATCCGCTATTCCGCGAAATTTGCGGCCAAACGGCGGTGCGCGTAACCTTTGGTAGCCCGCCCGGGCAGCGCACACTCTATAACCACAACCGCCTGCTGCAAGAACTGCCCGGTTGCATCGGCGTGAAGACGGGCTTCACAAACACGGCGGGGCGGTGCCTGGTTTCGGCCGCGGAGCGAGAGGGCCGCACCTTGATTGCCGTCACGTTCGGCGCGCCGAGCGATTGGGCCGATCACCGGGCGATGCATGACTACGGCTTCGCGCAATACCACCCCGTGGCGCTGGACGACGCCGCCCAACCCGTGCTGCGCTTATCCGTTGCGGGCGGAATGACGGCCGCCGCGCCTGTTGTGTTGGCAGAAAAACCCATTGCAAAGCTGCGCGTGATGCCCTTCGATATTCGACGCGAAATTCTTGTGCAGCCCTTTATTTATGCGCCGCTGCCGGCGGGCAAGGTTGTGGGCGCGGTGCGCTACTACGCGGGCAAAACGCTGCTGACAGAAGTACCCCTGGTGCTGCAAAATGCCGTGGCGCTGGCTCGTCCCGCCTATCCGCCAACAAAGCGGGGGCTTTGGGCGCGGGTGAAGGCTTGGCTTGGGCGTCGATAAAACACACTTGAACCTTTTCCTTTCAAAAGAGGCATTAGACCTCATCAAAATCAAAAGCCCCTGCCGGCAGATTTGCGGTAAGATTTCCGCCATGCTGCTTAGAAAGAGTATAACCATGCCCAATGAATCAATCAGGCTGCAAAAGTACCTCGCGGAGCGCGGGGTTTGTTCGCGGCGCAAGGCGGAGGAGCTGATTTGCGCCGGGCGGGTGACCATCGACGGCCGCAAGGCGGAACTTGGCATGTCGGTGCACCCCAAAACGGCGCACGTGGCGGTGGATGGCAAGGCCCTCGAAACCCAACGGCAGGCACCGGTATATCTGATGCTGCACAAGCCCCGGGGCTTTGTGACCACCAACGCCGACCCGCATGCCGCCAAAACCGTGTTGACCCTGGTGACCGGCCGCACGGAGCGGTTGTTCCCTGTGGGGCGGTTAGACAAAGATTCCGAGGGGCTGCTGCTGCTGACCAATGACGGCGCGTTGGCGCAGCAACTCACGCACCCCAGCAAGCATATCCCAAAAACATACCGTGTCACGCTGCGCGGGCAGGTGCGCGAGGAACAGATGGACAAGCTGTCTTCGGGCATTATGCTTGACGGCAAGCTGACACTGCCGCTTGTGCTGCGCACGTTGGTGGCGGAGCCGGGGCGCACGGTGCTGGAATTTAACCTGCGGGAGGGCCGCAACCGGCAGATTCGCCGCATGTGCGAAGCACTGCACCTGGAAGTGCTGCGACTCAAGCGCACAGCCATTGGTCCGTTGCGCTTGGGCATGCTGCCCGTGGGCGAGAGCCGGGAACTGACGGCGGAAGAAC
>JAITBA010000031.1 GCA_031283835.1 Oscillospiraceae bacterium | reverse complement strand
TGTTTCTTACGTGTTGGTTGTGTGCCCGTTCGTGTTCCAGGCTGCTTTCGGGGCCATGGCCGGGCAGCACTTTATAGTCGCCCGGCAGGGCATAGAGCCGCCGGATGCTTTGCTCGAGGGCGGGCCAGCTGCCGCCGGGGAGGTCGTCGCGGCCCACATCTTCACGGAAGAGCGTGTCGCCGGTGAAAAGCAGGCGGTCGGGTTCGCTCCAAAAGCACACACCGCCGGCGGTGTGCCCGGGGGAGGCGATCACTTGCAGCACGCTGCCGCCCAGGGCAATGGTGTCGCCGTCGCCGAGCAAAAGATCTGGCACGGCGGGGCTTTTGTGGATGGACACGCGCCCGGGCAGCGTGTCGATTTCGCCGCGCAGATAGGGCGCGTCGCCGTGGCTGATGGCAATTTGCGCGCCTGGGTTGGCTTCGCGGGCGGCTTTTGCGCCCTGAATGTGGTCGAAATGCCCGTGGGTGAGCAGAATCAGACACAAATTGCCGCCCTGCCTTGCAATGGCGTCGCGCACGCTTTTGTTCCACGCACCGCAGTCGACCAGCGCCAGCACGCCCGTGCTCCCGTCGCGCAGCACGTAGCTGTTGCTTTGCAGCATGCCTACCGCAATGGTTTCGTATGTGATCATCGCGTGTTCCTCCAAATATCTGTGTCCATGAGTATGGTTACCGGCCCGTCGTTTTGCAGCGTCACCTGCATGTCCGCGCCAAAGACGCCTGTGGCGATTTCTGTCACGCCCGCCTGCCGCAGGCAATCACAAAAGTATTCGTAAAGCGGTGCCGCTGTGCCGGGTGGCGCGGCGTGGGTGAAGGCCGGCCGGTTGCCTTTTTTGATATCGGCCAGCAAAGTGAACTGCGACACCACCAGTGCCGCGCCGCCGCAATCTGTCAGTGCGCGGTTCATTTTGCCTTCGTCGTCTTCCATCACCCGCAGCCGCGCGATTTTTCCGGCCAGCAGTTCCGCTTCCCTTTGCGTGTCGTCCTGGGCCACGCCCAGCAAAATCAAAAAACCCGGGCCAATGGCCCCCGCGGCTTGTTCGCCGACCAAAACCCGCGCATGCCGCACACGCTGAATGACTGCTTTCATGGCATTACCTCATAACGAAACACGTTTGCCCGGTAGTTCTCTTGTCCAATAGTATACCACACCGTGCGGGCGCATGCAAGCAAAATTTGCGGCGCGCATGCAAACCGCCCCCGCCATAAGGAAGGCGAGGGCTGCGTTTTGCGGCTTATTCTGTTAACAAACACGGCACGATTTATGATTTATAAGGGTAAAAAGCGTTAAAGCGCATCGTCGGCTTTGGCGCGAAAGTTTTTCCAGCCATCTTTTATATCGGTTTTAAATTTTTCCCAGTCGCTTTCGCCCTTGCTGTAGGACAGCAGACCGGCGCCCACCACGTCGTCGCGGAATTCCCCGGTGGGGGTGAGGGCGCTGTAGGTGACGGCGTTTTCAACATCACCATTCTTCAGCCAAGCAAAGGCGTTGGCACACAGCGGGTTTTGCGGCAGACTTTCGTCGGTTACGCTTTCAAAGGGCGCAATAAGCCCCAGCTTGCCCGCCAAAAAATCCAGCCCGCGTTCGGAGGTGACAAGCCAGTTGAGGAATTCGGCGGCGGCTTTTTTCTCCTCTTCGCCGGCTCTGGCGTTGATGGCGGCATAGAGCGTGGGTTCAAAGGCCAGACCCTGGCGCTCCACGTCGTCCATTTGCATCAGCGCGGGGAGAAAGGCGGTGTCGGTGCCGCTGACGCTTTGCCCCACGGCGGAATTCAGCAGGCCCAAAAAGTCGGTGCTGCCAAGAATGAAGGCGGCTTTGCCTTCGGCAAATTCTTGCGCGGCACCGGCGTAGGTGCGGTTTTCGAGGGATTCTTTTGTCGTGCTATAATTCAAGTGCAGATCGGTGAAGCTTTTGAGCCCGGTTTCGTGCCGCAGCTGGATTTCGTTCGCGTCGTCGCCGGTCACGTCCACGTTTTTTTGTGCGATTTCGTAGCCGAGCGGCACACTGAGCAGGCGGGTGCCCCAGGCGGTGCTTTCGCCTTCCTTCAGCGCGGGGGCGGCGAACACGCCCGTCAAGCCCAGAGCCTGCTTGTTGGCGTCCAGGTCTTTTGCCAAATCCTCCAGATCTTTGTAGGTCTTGATGTCTTCTGTGCCGGCAAAGGCGGTGGCCTTGTCGCTTAGGGCAAAATAGTCGCCCAGCACCTTTTTGTTATAGATCAGGCCGAAGGCCTCCACGCCCAGCGGCAGGCCAATGGGTTTGCCTTCGGCGTTGAGCGCCAGTTCGGCGTCAATCAGGTGCCCGAAGGCTTCCGTGTCCGTCAGGGCCAGGGCATGGTCCTGCCAGTTTTTGTACTCCCGCGGGTTGGCGAACATGAACAGGCCCGGCGCGTCGGTTTCGCCTTTGAGGGCTTCTTTTAGCTCGGTGGCGGCGGCGTTTTTGGAGCTGCGCACAACCACATTCACGCCGGTCAGGTTGCGGTAGTCCGTGCCCAGTTCCTCCCAAAGGGCCGCCTGGCCGGGGTGGGGCTGGTAGAGATGCAGGGTCAGGCCTGTGCTTTCGGCCGGGGGGCGCTCGGTGGTTTCGTCTTTTTTGAGTGGGTTCTTGACGTCGCAACCCGTCAGAATGCCCAGCAGCAGTGCCGCCGAAAGCCCTAGCGCCACGAGGATGGTTTGTAGATTGCGTTTCTTATCACGGTTCATTTCACGCATTGCAATGGTTCCTTTCATAAAAACAGGTGATGTTTTTTTGCTGTGGCTAGCTTGCCCCAACGGCGGGGTTGTTATGCGCTTTTGGGGCAAGAGATAAATTTTTTCGAAAAATCGACAAAAATACATTGCCTTTGTTCAAAAAAGGTGTTATAATGGATCTTATAGAGTGCCATGCGCTCAGAAAGGCAGGTCAGTATGAGAAAAAACCACTTGAGGAAAATGATTCCTGCGGCCATGGCGCTGCTGCTGGTGCTCGTGATGCTTGCCGGCTGTTCGCCAAAAGACGCTATCATCAATTTGTTTGGCAAAAAGCTCGACACAAATGCCGTTCCCTTCACAACCGTGAAGTTTGAGAATTACATCACGCTGGGCGATTACAAAGGCGTTGCGGCCGAATTTGTGCCCCTCGAGGCCAGTGACGCCGAAGTGGAAGAGCAGGCAAACGCTTACCTTAGCCAGTACGTCTCGTTGCAAACCGTTAAAAACGACAAGAGCAAAAAAACTATTGCCCTAGGCGATGGTGTGACTTTCAGCTGCACCGGCAGCGCCGAGGGCGTATCCGAAGAAACGCTGCAGATGTTGCAGTTCCAAAGCCAGGTACTCGAAGTAGGCAAGGGCGAACTGTTCCCGCCCATCCTGATTAACGACACAAAGAAAACCACCGTAAGCAAGGGCGACACCGTGATTTTTGATTTTGAGGGCAGCGCCGAGGGGGTATCCGAAGAAACGCTTGCGGGCATGAAGGGGCAGGGCGCGCAGCTAGAAATCGGCAGCGGCAACTTCATCCCCGGCTTCGAGGACCAAATAGTCGGACAACCGAGAGCAAAAGAGTTCACGGTCAATGTCACGTTCCCCAACCCCTACACCGACGAGTCTCTTTCGGGCAAGCCGGCGGTCTTTAAGTGCACGGTGCACGAGATTGGCGATACCTTCGAAAAGCCCGACACCAAATTTGTTGGCCAAGAGCGCGGCACGCCCTTTGATATTGCTTTTGCGTTCCCTGCGTCCTATGGCGTGGAGGAGCTAACGGGCAAAACCGTCACGTTCCGCTGTACAGTCGAAAAAATCGGCAAACTTTCCGAAGAAATCACCGACGAGGCCGTGACCAACGCCACGCAGGGCCAGGTAACAAATGCGGAAGACTTTCTTTTGAGCATGCGCAATTATATGCTGAGCCAAAACAACGCCCAAAATGCGCTTGCCGCCTTCGAAGCCGCGTACGCCAACGCCAAGATTGAAAGCGTGCCAAAAAAAGAAGCGAATTTTTATGTGGACGCATTGGAAGCCGCCGCCAAAGCGGCCGATAAAACCCCGGTGGAATACCTGCAAGAAAAAGGCATTGACGCTGCCGACATGAAGGAATTCAAAGAAAAAATCAACGACCCGCAGATAAAAAAAGACCTGTTTGTTTTTGCCGTGGCCCAAAAAGAAAACCTGCTGCTGACCGATGCGGAGTTTAAAGAGCAGCTTGACCAAGCGCGCCAGGGCGATACGTCCATCACCGACGACGATATTTATGCGGAGTACACGCAGTACGGCGGCGGCAAAAACGAAATTTATCGTGTGATTCTTGCCGGCAAGGTGCAAAACTTTATTTTGACCCAGGCAAAAGACGCACCCCAGTTGCCGGTGGCGCAATAACCACAAGCGAAAGCAGCAAGCGCGCTGTTTTGCATAAATTTTGAAGGAGGAACCTGTTATGGCAAAAA
>JAITBA010000003.1 GCA_031283835.1 Oscillospiraceae bacterium | reverse complement strand
CTGCTGATGTGAGTGTCGAACCCGCGGGCATTGGCGCCAATGACGCTGATGCACTGGTTGTCGCACGCGGCCACGCACCGGCGGCACAGGATGCACTTGTTGTTGTCGCGCACCATGTGGGCGGCGCTGTCGTCAAAGTCATATTTGATGTTTTCGCCCTTGTAGTAATCCGGGTCGTTCACGCCGAATTCTTTGCACAGCTTTTGCAGCTCGCAGTTGCCGCTGCGGACGCAGCTTAGGCAGTTTTTGTCGTGGGTGCTCAAAATCAGCTCGAGGGTGAGCTTGCGGCTTTTGCGCACTTTTTCGGTGTTCGTAAACACCTCCATGCCCTCTGTGACGGGGTATACGCAGGCGGTGACAAGGCTGCGCGCGCCTTTTACCTCCACCACGCAAATGCGGCAGGCGCCAATCTCGTTGATCTCCTTCAGGTAGCACAGCGTAGGGATTTCGATGCCTACGGCGCGGGCCGCCTCGAGGATTGTGCTCCCGGCGGGAACCGTGACGGAAATATTGTTAATCTTCAGGTGAATATCGGCCATGGGTTGCACGCTCCTTTCTTATTTCTTGACGATGGCGCCAAATTTGCAGGTGGCCTGGCAGGCACCGCACTTGATGCACTGGTCGTTGTTGATTACGTGCGCTTCTTTTGCGCTACCGGTGATGGCGTTTGTTGGGCAGGCGCGCTTGCACGCGGTGCAGCCCTTGCATTTTTCGGGGAGGATGTAGTAGTTGAGCAGCGCCTTGCACACGCCCGCCGGGCATTTTTTTTCGGCTACGTGGGCAATGTATTCGTCGCGGAAGTGCTTCATGGTGGCCAGCACCGGGTTGGGGGCGGTTTGCCCCAGGCCGCACAGGCTGTTTTCTTTGATGTGATAGGCCAGCTCTTCCAGTTTATCGAGGTCTTGCATTGTGGCTTTGCCTTCGGTGATTTTATTCAGGATTTCCATCATGCGCTTGGTGCCAATGCGGCAGGGGTTACACTTGCCGCAGCTTTCGTCCACGGTAAAATCGAGGAAGAACCGGGCAATGTCTACCATGCAGTTGTCTTCGTCCATAACAATCAGCCCGCCGGAACCCATCATGGAGCCAATGGCGGTTAGGTTATCGTAGTCGATAGAGGTATCGATCAGGCTCTCGGGGATGCAGCCGCCGGAAGGGCCGCCGGTCTGCGCCGCCTTAAAGCGCTTGCCGTTGGGGATGCCGCCGCCAATTTCCTCGATGATCTCGCGCAGGGTGGTGCCCATGGGGATTTCGACTAGGCCGGTGTTTTGGATTTTGCCGCCCAGGGCAAACACCTTGGTGCCCTTTGATTTTTGGGTGCCCAGGCAGTTGAAGCTTTCGGCCCCGTGCAGAATAATTTGGGGCACGTTGGCAAAGGTTTCGACGTTGTTTTCGGTGGTGGGCTTGCCAAAAAGGCCCTTCACCGCCGGGTAGGGCGGGCGGGGGCGAGGTTCGCCGCGCTTGCCTTCGATGGAGGTCATCAGCGCGGTTTCTTCGCCGCAAACAAAGGCGCCGGCACCCAAACGCACAAACAAATCAAAATCAAAGCCGCTGCCAAAGATGTTTTTGCCCAAAAAGCCTTTTGCGCGGGCGTCGTCAATGGCTTTTTCGAGGTGCTTGACCGCGATGGGGTATTCTGCGCGGACATAGACATAGCCTTCGGTTGCGCCCGTGGCGTAGCCGCACAGAGCCATGGCTTCCACAACGGCATGGGGGTCGCCCTCCAGCACAGAGCGATCCATGAACGCGCCGGGGTCGCCTTCGTCGGCGTTGCACACCACATATTTTTGGTCCGCCGCGTTGGCCGCCGTAAAGCTCCACTTGAGCCCCGTGGGAAAGCCCCCGCCGCCGCGCCCGCGCAGGCCGCTGTCCTTCAGGATTTGAATCACGTCGCCGGGCTGCAGCTGGGTGAGCGTTTTGGTCAGCGCTTGGTAGCCATCGAGGGCAATGTATTGATCGAGGCTTTCGGGGTCAATCACGCCGCAGTTGCGCAGGGCCACGCGGCGCTGTTTTTGATAAAACGCGGTTTGAGTCAGGGGCAGCACTTCACCTTCTTTGGCCTCGCCCGTGGCCGCGCCAATGGTGTATTCCGCCACTACTTTGCCGTTGGCCACGTGGGAGTGCACCACGCGGGCCGCTTTTTCGGCGTTCATGAGCACATAGGTGATCTTCTGCTCGCCGGGGGCATAGATCTCGACAATGGGTTCGTATTGGCACATGCCAATGCAGCCCACTTCCTCCACCAGCACATCGGTTTTGCCCAGGCTGGCCAGCTCCCGTTTCAGGGCCTCCAGCACGGGGGCGGCGCCGGCGGCAATGCCGCACGTGGCGTAGCCCACCACAATGCGCATGGCCGGGCCTTGCGCGTTGCCCGCGGTGATTTTTGCCTTGGCCGCGTTTCGCCATTCATTCAATTCTGCAACAGAAATCAAAGCAAATTCTTCCTTTCAATCAGTGGGGGTATGTTCAAAAAAAATTTGCACATGCCCGGGTTTTGCTCAAATGCCGCCTGTTTTTTATTATTTTTTTAAAGAAAAAGTCAGCCGCGGTATTTTGCCAAAATTGCGGGGATCTTGTCCGGGGTCAGGTTGCCATAGACCTCGTCGTTGACCATCATTACGGGGGCCAGACCGCACGCGCCAATGCAGCGGCACGCTTCAATCGAGAACAGGCCGTCTTCGGTGCATTCGCCCGCGCCAATGCCCAGCTCTTCGCACAACCTGTCGAACACCGCCTGCGCGCCCTTCACGTAGCAGGCTGTGCCCAGGCACACGCTCACGGCGTATTTGCCGGCGGGCGAAAGAGCAAACTGTGCGTAGAACGTGGAAACCCCATACACTTTTTCTAGCGGGATATCCATGCCGTCGGCAATGATTACCTGCACTTCGTAGGGCAGATATCCATAAATTCCCTGCGCTTTCTGCATTACTGTCATCAGCTGGCTTGGGTCGTGCTTGTGTTGTGCGATCACTTTCCCCAGCTGCGCCGCCTGTTCGGGCGTCCCATTGAATGGGAGTTTGCTGATTTTCTTGACCATGCGTTCCTCCTTGCGACTATCCATTTTTCTAGAAGTGTCCTAAAATACATGCCAAAGCAGCGTACCCGGCAACAGCCATGCACACTGTTCTGATTATAACAGATTTGCAAAGAGAAGTCAAACGGTTTTTTTGCGGGATAAGAATTTTTTCTTTGAAGCGCCTATTTTCGCACGCCGTCAATCCGCATAACGCGGGCGGCTACGTAGCTGTAGGTGCGCAGCGGGCGTTCGTCCGCGTCGATGCTGTGGGCGGCAACGCGGATATTTTCGGGGGTGGGCGGCGTGCCGGCTTTTTGCACCAGCAGGGAGTGCGAAAAATCGGGCATATGCGCAAATTTTAGTTGAATGATATCGCCCGGGCGCGCCTCTTCCGGCAAAATTTCGTGGCCAAAGGGCCCGCGCCCCTTGTTTGTTGCAAGAAAACGCCACAAAAACGGCACGCCGGTCCACGCGGGCGCGCGGTCGTTCATGCTGTGATAATACCAGCCGACGCCGCGGGTTTCGTTCATCACCGCGCCCCCGGCAACCAGCGTCTGGCTGATAAAATTGGAACAATCGCCCCCCATATCTGAAAAATCGCCGTATTGCGGGTTGCGCGCCTGCGCCCACGCGCGGGCATAGGCAACGGCCCCCGCGGGCACAAAGGGGAACACTTGGTATGTTGCGGCCATCAAACAGCCACCCTTTCTGTTTTGGTCTTCCACATAGAACTGCTATAGTTTATGCGCGGCGCGGGGTGCGGGTGCCTTTTTTAAGATGCCGCGCCCCTCTTGACATCCCGTCCGGCGCGTGTTATAATAGAGAAAGCATGGGAGGGCGGCAACATGGAACATCGAAGCGAAACAAGCGGCGCGATTCAAATATTACCGGGATTTGTGGATTTGCATGTGCACTTCCGTGACCCCGGTTTTTCTTTTAAAGAAACCATTGCCAGCGGGTGCGCGGCGGCGCGAGCGGGGGGCTACGCCGCTGTGTGCGCCATGCCCAACCTCAACCCGCCGCCCGACACCCTTGCGCACCTGCAACCGCAGCTGGATTTGATTGCGCGGGACGCGGGCGCGGGCACGACGGCGGTGCCGGTGGGGGCCATCACCCGGGGGCGGCGGGGCGAAGGGGAACTGAGCGACATGGAGGCTCTTGCGCCCTACGTGTGCGGGTTTAGCGACGACGGCACGGGCATTGCCGATGGCAGCCTGATGCGCCGTGCCATGGAGCGGGCGGCCGCCCTGCAAAAGCCCATTATTTCTCACTGCGAAGAAAAAAGCCTGCTGAACGGCGGCTACATTCACGACGGGGCTTATGCGCGGGCGCACGGGCACCGGGGCATTTGCGGCGCCAGCGAATGGCTGCCCCTGGCGCGGGACCTGGAATTGGCTCGCCAGACCGGCTGCGAATACCATGTGTGCCATGTTTCGGCAAAAGAAAGCGTGACGCTGATTCGGCAGGCCAAGCAAAGCGGTGTGCGGGTGACAGCCGAAACAGCGCCGCATTATCTGCTGCTTGCGGACGAGGATTTGGAGGAGGACGGGCGATTTAAAATGAACCCGCCCCTGCGCGCAAAAGAAGACAGGGCGGCGCTGCTGGCAGGCCTTGCCGACGGCACGATTGATTGCGTCGCCACCGACCACGCGCCCCACACCCGCGAAGAAAAATCCAAGGGCCTGGCGGGCAGCGCCTTTGGCATTGTGGGGCTCGAAACAGCCTTTCCGCTGCTGTATACGTATTTGGTGAAGCCCGGCAAGCTGACGCTCGAAACCTTGCTGACGCGCATGGCCCACACGCCCCGCCGCCTGCTCGAAACCTGGACGGGACGCGCCTTCCCAGGCGAATATGGCTGGGACCTGCACGCGCGGTGGGTGATTGACCCGGACAAGTTTTGCTCCAAGGGCCGAGCCACGCCCTTTGCGGGCTGGGAAGTGTGGGGGCAGGTGCAGCCCAAAAACAGGGACGAACGGAGGACACCATGATTTTTGTTATAAACGAAAACCGCCCCGTTGCAAAAGAGGTGTTCCGCATGGTTTTGCGGGCGGCGATTGCAAACGAAGAGGTGCGCCTGCGGCCGGGGCAGTTTGTTAACATTGCCGTGGAGGGGTGTTATCTGCGGCGGCCCATTAGCGTGTGTGACTGGGACGCGCGCACGCAGACGCTCACCCTCTTATATAAAACGGTGGGCACGGGCACCAGAGCCTTGGCGCGGTGCGTGCCGGGCACGTCGCTCGACTTGCTCACGGGGCTTGGGAACGGCTACACGCCGGTGGAGGCGCGGCGGCCGGCGCTGCTGGGTGGCGGCGTGGGGACGCCCCCGCTGTATTTTCTTGCGAAAGAACTTGCCGGGGCCGGGCAAAAGCCTGTGGCCGTGCTTGGGTTTAACACAAAAGACGAGATGTTTTATCACGAAGAATTTGCCACGCTTTGCGATGTGATTGTGACGACGGCGGACGGCTCCTACGGACAAAAGGGCTTTGTGACAGATGCGCTGCCGGGTCTTGCTTATGACGCGCTTTATGTCTGCGGGCCCGAACCCATGCTGCAAGCCGTCTTTGCCCAGGCGCGGGCGCTGCCGGCCGGGCACGCGCAGTTTAGCTTTGAGCGGCGCATGGGCTGCGGGTTTGGAGCCTGCATGGTGTGCAGCTGCAAAACCACCGCGGGCTACAAACGCATCTGCAAAGACGGCCCCATCTTAACGAAAGAAGAAATTTTATGGACCTGAGCGTCACGCTTTCCGGCCTAAAGCTGCAAAACCCGGTGATTCCTGCCAGCGGGTGCTTTGGCTTTGGGCAGGAGTATTTGCCGTACTATGATATTAATATGCTCGGCAGCTTTTCATTCAAGGGCACCACCTTGGCACCGCGCTTTGGCAACGAGCTGCCCCGGGTGGCGGAGTGCGCGGCGGGCATGCTCAACAGCGTGGGCCTGCAAAACCCGGGAATTGAAAAGGTGATTGCAGAGGAACTGCCCCGTCTGCGCGCGCACTTTCATCAGCCCCTGATTGCGAATATTTCCGGCTTTTCAATCGAAGAATACACGGCCTGCTGCAAAAAAATGGCGGCGTGCGAGCAGGTGGGTCTTGTGGAGCTGAACATTAGCTGCCCCAATGTGCACGGGGGCGGCCTGGCCTTTGGGGCCGACGCGCACAGCGCCGCCGCCGTCACTGCCGCGTGCAAAAAAGTCTGCGCAAAGCCGCTGTATGTGAAGCTCAGCCCCAATGTGACGGATATTGCGGAAATTGCCTGCGCCTGCGAAGCCGCCGGGGCCGACGGCCTGAGCCTGATTAACACCTTGCTGGGCATGCGGCTGGATTTAAAAACCCGCAAGCCCATTCTGGCCAACGGAATGGGCGGCCTGAGCGGCCCGGCGGTGTTCCCTGTGGCCCTGCGCATGGTGTGGCAGACGTACCAACGTGTAAAAATCCCCATCATTGGCATGGGCGGCGTTGCCTGTGCCCGCGACGTGATTGAAATGATGCTGGCGGGCGCCGCCGCCGTGCAGGTGGGCGCGACCAACCTGGTTAACCCCATGGTCTGCAAAGAGATTATTGAAGATTTGCCCGGCGTAATGAAAGAGCTGGGAATTTTGCGCCTGCAAGAAATTGTGGGGGCGGCGCATTAATATGTAGTATTAAAAACAATATATAAAGGAGCTGTTTTTGTGCCCAAAGATGTGATTATCCCCATGGACTTTTCGTCCGCCCGGGAGAGCTACGACTTCCTAAGCCTGTTCCCCGCGGGGGAGAAACCGTTTGTAAAAATTGGAATGGAGCTGTTTTATTCCGAAGGGCCGGAGATTGTGCGGGAAATGAAGCGCAGGGGGCACAAAATTTTTTTGGATTTGAAGCTGCACGATATTCCAAACACGGTGAAGAAGGCCATGGCGGCTCTGGCGCGGCTGGAGGTGGAGATTACGAACCTGCACGCGGCGGGCACAACCGAAATGATGCGGGCCGCCCTCGAAGGCCTGACCCGACCCGACGGCACCCGCCCGCTGCTCATTGCCGTCACCCAGCTGACCAGCACAAGCGAAGCGCGCATGCAAAGCGAGCTGCTTATCTCTGCCGGGGTGGAGGAAACCGTGCGGCACTACGCGCAAAACGCCCGGCGCGCGGGGCTTGACGGGGTGGTGTGCTCGCCCTTGGAGGCCGCTGCCGTGAAGGCGGCCTGTGGGGTCGCGTTTCTTACCGTGACCCCGGGCATTCGCTTTGCCGGCAGCGCCAAAGACGACCAGTGCCGCATCATGACCCCCGAAAAAGCCCGCGAAGCCGGTTCGGATTATATTGTGGTGGGGCGGCCTATTATTGCGGCCGACGACCCGCTGGCGGCATATCGCAGGTGCGCAAAAGAATTTTTGGCGTCGCCTTCTGTTTGATAATAGAAATAAAAGGAAGGAAGGAAAGGGCATCATGCGTTCGTTTTTGGCTTCGATTTTGCAAAAGCAGCGCGCTTTTTGGCTGCGCCGCAGGTTGCACGGCAGGGCAAAGCAGGCATCCCTCATCTGCATCAACTGCATTGGCGGCGTGGTGAGCCACGACTTTGGGCTGCCGTTTCGCAGCCCCACGGTCAACCTTCGGTTTCTCCGCGACGATTTTTTGTGCTTTGCGGCAAATCTGCGCGCGTTTTTGCAGGCGGATTTGACAGAGTTGGGGGACCCCGCGTACGACTACCCTTCGGGCCTGCTTGCTTGCGAACACGGCACGGTGCGGGTGTATTTTCAACACTACCATTCGTTTGAAGAAGCCAAGGCGGCCTGGCAGCGGCGCTGCGCCCGCGTAGACTTTGACAACCTTGTGCTGATGGTTGAGGGACAGGACGCCTCGCGGGACATGCTTGAGGCGTATGAGGCCCTGCCTTATGCGCGCAAGGTGTTTTTGTGCGAAAACGACCAGCCCGGGTTGCCCCACTGTTTTCATTTGCACGTGTATAACCGCCCGGACTACATACCCGGCATGGCGCTGCGGCGCAAGCCCGGCAGCCTGCGTCGCTGGTACGAAGAATTTGACGTGACCGCGTTTTTGAATGACGGCACGATACAAAAGAACAAACGCTGGAAGGAATAACCGGCCCTGCCAAGGCCCTGCACGGTGCGCCGGGCAAAAT
>JAITBA010000202.1 GCA_031283835.1 Oscillospiraceae bacterium | reverse complement strand
TTCAGTTCCTCCTCTTCCAGTTTCACCGCGTCCATCAGGCGCACAATTTTCATGTTGGAGGTATCGAGAGACGCCAGCAACCGGTCGGCCCACACATCGCTTTCGCCGCCGATATAGAGGAAAATATCCGCCTGCTGCACGGTTTTCATTTCTGATGGCGAAGGGTCGTAGGAGTGAATCGACGCGCCGGGGGCAATCAACATGGCCACATGGGCCAAATCGCCCCCAATCGCCTTGGCAAAGTCATATTCGGGGAAAATGCTGGCCACAACCTTGAGCTTGCCATCCTCGGGCAACGCGGTGCTTGCCGTGCCGCAGGCACCAAACAAACCCAAACAAAGCCCCAAGCAAAGCAGCCCGGCCATTATTTTTTTCATTAAACAAAAACCTCACTTCGTTACTTCAATTTTTAATAGAAAAAGCAAGCCCCGGCCGCAGAGCAGACTACGCCCCTGGCCTTGGCTTGCGAAGTGTATGTTAATTATTCAGCCGGATTTTGGCCCGCACAAGCGTGGCGGCGCCGCACAAAAAAGCCGGAACCAACGCCAGCGCGCTCAAAAGCCAAACCGGCGGCATAAAAAAAGGGAGCACAACCGACGCGCTGCCGGCCCGCAGCAGGTTCCCGCCGCGCAAAAGCAGGGCGCAAAACGGGCACGAGGCTTCGGTGCAGCCATGGTGGATGTGGGTGGCCACCAGCAAAGCGGTGCCCGTCAAGGCCAGAACAAGGCAAAGCGCCAGTGCGACGCTCAAAAAACGCACTGCTCTGGTGCCGCGCGGTTTGCACCCCACTAAAGCCCACCTCCTCCGGCGAATGACATAATTTCAATAATATTTTACACCGATTCACAGGGCTTGTCAAGAAAAATTTTGTTTTTGTGCAGCGCAAGGCTTGCTTTTCGGCCTGCAATCTGTTATAATCATAGTAGAATATAGAAATTTGATGGACAAAGAGAAATTCCATTGCAAAAAGCGAGGTTAAGAGATGAAAATTTCCACAAAAGGCCGCTATTCCCTGCGGGTGATGCTGGACTTGGCCATGCACAACACAGGGGAATATATCCCCCTGAAGGACATTGCCGGCCGGCAGGAAATCACCGTGAAATATTTGGAGCAGATTATCAGCATTCTCAACAAAACCGGGTACCTGCGCTCTTTGCGGGGCAACAGCGGCGGTTATCAGCTGGCGCGCAAGCCCGAAAACTATGTGATCGGCGACATTCTGCGCACTGCCGAAGGCAGCCTTGCTCCTTTGTCGTGCCAAATGGAAGACGGCTGCCCCGCCGAAGGCGGCTGCTGTGCTATGCAGCAATTTTGGGCAGGCCTCAACCGCGTCATCGCCGAATATGTGGACAGCTACACCCTGGCGGACCTGGTGGATCAACAAAAGCAGGTTTCGGAACTGGATTTTTCGATTTAGCACCTTGCACAAAATATTGCGAATGCGCATGGCACATTTCTATTTTGCATGCGCTTGACTTTCGTCTTGCAAATTGCTATAATAGTAGCAACAGCAACGGCGCTGCGTGCCCCTTAATGGGGTTGGCGGTGCCGTTGTTTGATTCTTGATAAAATGGGAAACAACGAAAGGATGGAAGAGAGTATGGCAAATATTCCGGAACTGTTCGGCTCCAATGTGTTCAGCGACGCGGTGATGCGCGACAAGCTGCCGAAGGACGCCTATAAGGCGCTGCGCAAAACCATCACCACCGGCGCGAAGCTCAACCCCGACGTGGCCAACGCCGTGGCGGCCGCCATGAAAGACTGGGCGATCGAAAAGGGGGCAACCCACTTCACCCACTGGTTTCAGCCCATGACAGGCATCACCGCCGAAAAACACGACAGCTTTATTGAGCCTGTGGGCGACGGCAAGGTGATTATGCAGTTCACCGGCAAAAACCTCATCCAGGGCGAGCCGGACGCGTCTAGCTTTCCTAGCGGCGGCTTGCGCGCCACCTTTGAGGCCCGCGGCTACACCGCCTGGGATCCCACTTCTCCGGCGTTCATCAAAGAAGACACCCTGTGCATTCCAACTGCTTTTGCAAGCTATGGCGGTGAAGTCCTCGACAAAAAAACCCCCCTGCTGCGCTCCATGGAGGCCCTGAACACGCAGGCCCTGCGCATTTTGCGGCTGTTTGGCAACAGCGACGCCAAAACCGTGGGCACCACGGTGGGCCCCGAGCAAGAATATTTTTTGGTGAATCAGTCGCTGTTTGACCAGCGGCCCGACCTGCTGCTCACCGGGCGCACGCTGTTTGGCGCCAAGCCCCCCAAGGGCCAGGAGCTGGAAGATCACTACTTTGGTGTGATTAAAACCCGCGTGAAGGAATTCATGAACGAGCTGGATGAAGAGCTGTGGAAGCTGGGGATTCTTAGCAAAACAGAGCACAACGAAGTGGCCCCCGCACAGCACGAAATCGCGCCGATCTTCACCACCACCAACGTGGCCTGTGACCAGAACCAGCTCACCATGGAGCTGATTAAAAAGGTGGCCGCCCGCCACGATTTGGCCGCGCTGCTGCACGAAAAACCTTTTGCCGGGGTGAACGGCAGCGGCAAGCACAACAACTGGAGCATGGCCACCGATCTGGGTGAAAACCTGCTGGAGCCGGGCAAAACCCCCGCCGAAAATTTGCAGTTCCTGGTGTTTCTTACGGCGGTCGTCAAGGCGGTTGACGTTTATGCCGACCTGCTGCGTGTGTCGTCCGCCACGGCCGGCAATGACCACCGCCTGGGTGCCAACGAAGCCCCGCCCGCCATCATTTCCATGTTTTTGGGCAGCCAGTTGAGCGAAATCCTCGATAAAATCGAATCTGGCGAGCTATATTCTGACCCGGGCAAATCTTGGTGGGATAGCGGCGTGGCCGTGCTGCCGCCGTTGCCGAAGGACAACACCGACCGCAACCGCACCAGCCCCTTCGCCTTCACGGGCAACAAGTTTGAGTTCCGCGCCGTGGGCAGCGCGCAGTCCATCAGCTGCACCAACATGGTGCTCAACACTGCCGTAGCCGAAATCCTTGGCCAGTTTGCCGATGTTCTTGAAACCGCGGACGACTTTAAAGCGGTCGCCAGCGCCCTAGTAAAAGACACCTACACGGCGCACAAGCGCATCATTTTTAACGGCAACGCCTACGCGAGTGAATGGCCTGTTGAGGCCCAGGCGCGCGGCCTAAGCAATTATCGCAGCACACCCGAAGCCCTGCCCCACTACCTCGACGCCGCGAATGTGCAGCTGCTTCGCAAGCATGGCGTGCTCAGCGAAGTGGAAGTGGAGAGCCGCACCGAGGTGTTGCTCGAAAACTACGCGAAGGTGATTATCATTGAAGCGCAAACCATGCTGCAAATGGCCAAGGTAGATATTCTCCCCGCCGCCAGCGCCTACAGCGAAACCCTGGCCGAAACCGCGCTAAAAAAGCGCAAGCTGGCCGGCAAAGCAGATATCGTGATTTCCACCGCCTACGAAGAAAGTGCCGTAGCCAAAATTTCCGCCATTTCCGCCAGCCTTTATTCGAACATTGACGCGCTAGAAACCGCACTGATCGAAGCACGCGGCATCGAAGACGCGGAGGTCGCCGCAAAATATATTGGCGACACCGTTGTGGAAAAAATGAACGATCTTCGCGTGGACGCAGACACCCTCGAAACCATCGTCGCCAAGGATTATTGGCCCTACCCCACCTATAGCGACTTGCTGTTCGGCGTCTAATGCTTCTTCTTTTTTAAAGAACCCGTCTGCTATCTCCTTCCATTTTATCAAACCCCGCACGGCCAAAAGCTGTGTGGGGTTGATTGTTTTTTAAAAAACGCAGGAGGTCTATTGTGCCGCTTTCAAGTAATCCGCAATGCCATCCACGGCGGCCTGGGCAAGAATGTCTTGCTTTGTGGTGTTTTGCAGAATTTTGCACTCGGTGAGGTTGGAACCAAAACCGAACTCAACAAGAATCGCCGGGCATTCCTCAATGCGGGTCACCTCGTAGGGATAAAACTTCGTGCCACGGTCCACTTTTTCGAGCATGGCCTGGTAGTTGGAAATGCCGCTGCTCGCGGTATAAATTTGCTCCCGATAGGCGCGCACAATGCGGGCGTGCACGGCCTTGGCCAGGGGCATTCCGTAGGCGCGGTAGTAGAACGCCGAGGTGCCGGACGCCGTGGCGCTGGAGTAGGAGTCGGTGTGCACGCTAAAAAACAGATCCGGGTTCTTTTTGCGCGCCACATTTGAACGGGCCGCGCGCGAAACCGAGGCGTCGGTGGTGCGGGTCATAATCACCGTGGCGCCGGCGGCTTCCAGCTTTTCCTTCATCTTGGTGGCAAGCAGCAACGTCACCTGCTTTTCTTGGGTGAGCGTGGCGTGGCTGGCCATCAACAGCGAACCGGAGTCGTCGCCGCCATGGCCCGCGTCCAGCACAATCACCGCGCCGCCGAGGGCAGCCGGGGGTGCGCTGTGCAGACTGATCACCAGCTGGTTGTTCTCGTAGCTTGCCTTAAAGCCGTAGAACTTGCCGGGGTTTTTAAACATCAGCTTGAGTGTGACCGTGTTGGTTTGGGCATTTTCGCTCCAGGCGGCGCTGGCAACCAGCGGGAACGAGGCAATGTCGATTGTGCCGCTCTGCCCCGCCGTGTGATAAAACACGATTTCGAGCCCGGTGGCTTTGTAGGCGCTCACGCCGCTGCTGTAGCCGCCAATGCAATACGTGCCGGAAGATGTGTAGCTCTGGCCGATGAGGTTGACGTTGTAGGGCACCTTCCAATCTGGGCCAAAGCGCAGGACCAGGTTGCCGCTTTCGGTTTTTCCGCCAACGGGCAGCGCGCTTGGGGGCAGCATGTATCCCTTTTCGATCACCTTCAGGCTGTCTTTGTGGAGGCGCTTCCCGCTGGCCAAATGATAGTAGTCTCCGACGATTTTCTTCACATAATCGAAGGTGCCCTTGGGCAAAGGCGACGCCGTCGGG
>JAITBA010000080.1 GCA_031283835.1 Oscillospiraceae bacterium | reverse complement strand
TCGGCCCTGGATGCCGTGGCATCCTTGGGGTTCACCAGCGTGTTTTGGTCCGCCAGCTATGCCGATTGGGACGTGAATGCCCAAAAAGGTGCGCAGCACGCCCTCGACACAGTGCTTGCCCGCCTGCACCCCGGCGCGGTGCTGCTGCTGCACAGTGTTTCGAGCGACAACGCGGCCGCTATGGCACAGATCATCGACAGTGCCCGGGAACAGGGATATGCGTTCCGTAATTTGACAACCCTTCCGCTCTTTCGTTCCTAAAAGCGGAAACCCCGCGCAGGTTTTTATTTTTAGCGAACGAATTTTGCTTTGACAGATTGACAAACAAAATCGCATCCAGTATGATAGATAGTATAACCGCCGGCCGCAAAAATGGTCGGATGTTGTGACGTGCAAAGACAGGAAGGAAGTAAAAAAAATGGAACAGAATAACAATGAAATTTATGAAGATGTGCAGGTGTCAGAAATGACGGACGCTGACAAGAAGGAAAAGAAAGAACAGCTGCGTTCCAAAGTGCAAGCTTTGGTATCCTACTATGAAGAGGAAAAACGTCGCAACGAAGAATTGGAATTGGAGTTGGAACGAATGAGAGCGGAACAGCAAAAAATCTCCGCTGCGCAACCCGCGCAGCCCGCACCGGCGCAGCGCTTTGCTACCCCCGGTTATCCGCAGCAACCTGCCGGCTATCCGCAGCAACCTGCCGGTTACCCGCAGCAACCTGCCGGCTACCCGCAGGCACAGCGCCCGCAGCCCTACCAGGCGGCCCCTGCCTTCCCCGCGCAGACCCCTGCCCCCGCGCAGCCGTCCGCCGGTTATCCGCAAGCACAGCGCCCGCAGCCCGCCGCGTCGCCCTATGGCCCGCAGACTTTTAGCAATAACAACAGCTTCGCCGCGCCGCAGCAACCCCCGCAGGCACCCTGGGAGCAGTCTTTTGCGGCTCATTCGCCCAAGCCCGCCGCTAACCCCGCCGCGTTTGCGTCGCAGCAGCCCGCGTGGCAGCCGCGCCCCTTCGCGCCGCCCTATTCCCCCGCCGAAGAGCGTTCGCCCAATGTTCCTGCCCAGTCATATCCCCCCGCCTATGCCGCGCCGCGCGCGCCCCAGGGCTATAGCTATGGCAATGGCGGCGGCACCTATGACCAGCCCGTCCCCCAGCCTCAGCAGCAAAACCCCTATGCCTCCGCGCCGCAGCCCGCCGGTTTTGAGCTGCTCAACAGCAGCATTTATCAAGTGACCCAAACCATTGAGCAGGTGCGCGCCAAACTGCACCAGGCCGAGAGCATCCGCGGCAGCTATGGCTACCCCCAACAGCCCGCCTATATTGACAACGACACCGTCGCGCTGCTGGATAAGCTCTATGACCAACTGGGCGACCTGGGCCGCGAGCTGGCGCAGCAAAACCGCTGACTTAAAACAGATACACCACCCGCGGTGCAGCCCTTGTTGGCCGTGCCGGGGTGGTGGTTGCCGTTTTTTGCGGCTCTTTAAAAAAAGCGAAAACCGGGCGGTTATCGGCCACCCGGTTGCGTTTTTTTTGGGGGATAAAGGACGCCGGACGCAAGCCATGCCTTTGGCGCGCGGTTTAGAGAATCACGGGTTTGGTTTGGTTCTAACAAGCCTAAGCTGTCAGAGCCTTAAACAGGCGCACAAAGCTGCCGCCCTCGCTGTAGCCGTTGACACCGTAGAAATACTGCGCCAGCTGGCTGAGTGTGGCGGTGAGGGCTTCCAGGCCGGTTTGGTACCAGGCGTAGGGGGCGGGGGGCGTGTATTTGCCATAGAGGGCCAGCTGGGCATTGAGGGCTTGGGTGGCTTGCCAGGCACGGGCGGCATCGCCCACGGTGAGCGCCCGCACAGCCAGACCCTCGTCGATGGCGGCCTGCAGCTCTTCCGCTTCTGCCGGGCTAAGCGTGCCTTCTTTTAAAAGAGCTTGCGCTTCGGCAATGCGCCAGCGGCGCAGCTCGTTGGTGTTCATGACGTGGTTGTATTGCGGGTATTGCGCGGGGTTGGTGTGCACTGTCATGCCGGGTGTGCGCAGCAGCTCGACGGCCAAGGCCAGCACGGCATCGTTGCGGCCCACCTCGTGGGGCTGACCAAGGAAGACCCAGGTGTTGTTGGGCAGCACGGCGGTGGAGCAATCGATCGCGCCGTCGGGCGAAAGATAGCCGGGCGCAAGGGGTTTGTAGCCGGCAGGCAGGGTTTGGCCGGGGGCGGCGGCGGTGGCGCCCATAGTGGCCCCGCGGGTGTCGATAATACCATCGGAGTTGACCTTTGTGCGGCTCTCGCAGACCTGGAAGTAGGTGTATTCGCCCTCGCCAAAGGTGAGGTTGGAACCCGCAATGTTGTTGATATACACACCGTCTTTTGTGGCATCGAGGATATTTTGACGCAAGTGCAGCTGCGCCTGGTGATAGCGATCGGTTTTTTCGCGCAGCACGGCGTGCGCTTCGCCCTGCAGGTGCATGGCGGCGACTTCGTCGTAGCGCGCGGCAGGGACGAGCGCCCAAAGCTGGGAGCAGTTGAGAATTACGGTGTCGAGGATTGCTTGCCAGGCGGCGGAGATAATGTTCTCGAGCAGGGCGTTGGGCACCAGGCGCAGCACCAGGCTTGCGGCGTAACCGATGGTTTTGTTGTAGCCCGGGGCGATTTTTAGGTCGTGCTCCATCATATCGGGCAGCCAGTTGCGGTGAAGAAAATCTTCGTCGCGGTTGACTTTGTGGGTCATTAGGTCGGCAAACATGGTGGAGCCGTCGGTGGCGGAAACCACGTTGATCACCTGGTCGAGCTTTTTGTGGCCGTATTTTTCGAGGTAGGCGGTGAAGACCGTGCCGCCCAAACTCACGTTCACAAGGTTCACTTTTTTGTGCCCGGTTGTTTTTCGTACGCTATCAATGTAGTCCGCCAGCGCGTCGGCGTTGTTCCAAATATCGTTCACCAGGTTAAAGGCAAAAAAGAACAAGTGATCTTCG
>JAITBA010000021.1 GCA_031283835.1 Oscillospiraceae bacterium | reverse complement strand
AGCATCATCTTTCGCTGCTGCCGGGGCTGCTCGAACACCTGGGCCAAAACCCTCTAAAGTTCATCATCTTCATCGACGACCTGCGCTTTGCCGAAGCGGACGACAATTTTTCCGCCCTCAAGGCAGTGCTCGAGGGTGGCGCGGGAGGCTACGCGCCCAACTATGCCGTCTATGCCACCAGCAACCGCCGTCACCTGCTCAAAGAAACCATGGCCGACCGCGAGGGCAGCGAGGTTCACCTGAACGACAGCCTGCAAGAAACCATGAGCCTTTCGGCACGCTTTGGGCTTTCCGTCACCTTCCAGCGGCCCGAAAAAGAGAGTTATCTGGCTTTGGTGCGCGCCATTGCGCAGGCACAAGGGCTGGTGATGGAAGACAATGCGCTCTGCGCCGCCGCCGAACGTGCCGCACTGCGCCGTGGCGGCCGCACGCCCCGCCTGGCAAAGCAGGTGGTGCTATCGCTGCTGCACAACGAACAGCCCACCGGCCGCAACACATAAATTCACAAGACAAGGAATATGGATATGTCTGACAAAACAAAAACCGGGTTGATCCTCGCGCTGCTCGTCGGTTCAGCTGTTCTTGCTGTCACCGGCGTCGTCCTCCTCCGGCTCGCGGGGCGTTAACTGCAAGCCTTCCGCCGCAAAAATGTCCAACAGCTCCGCCTTGGTGTGGAGCCCGATGAGCGTGCGTTGCAATTTTCCCTCCGCAAACAGCAGCATCGTGGGCAAATTCATCACGTTATACGTCAGAATGATCTTGAATTTTTCCTGGTATTCTTCGTCACTTTCGGCGGCTTCTTTGTCTGTGTTGAGCATGCAAACTTTCAACTGCCCGGCATATTCCGCAGCGATTTGGAGCAAAACCGGGCGCAGCATGCGGCAAGGCATGCATCGTTCGCCAAAAAAATCCACCAACACAGGGGTTTCTTTGCTCGCCTCCAACACCTCGGCGGCAAAATTTTTTGCTCTGACTACTACTGGCATGGTGCTTCTCCTTTATTTCACAAAAATACGTTCCTGATTTTAAGATATGCATCGGAGAACAAAATGGAACAGATGGACGCGCTGATTATCGGCCATGGGCCGGCCGGGTGCTCTGCCGCGCTATACCTTAGCCGGGCGGGGTTCCGCGTGGCGGTGGTGGGCAAAGACAGCGGCGCACTGGAGCGTGCGGAAAAAATCGAAAATTATTACGGCCTGCCACAGCCGCTGCGCGGCGCCGACCTGGTTAACATTGGGCGGCAGCAGGCGGCGGCCTTGGGCGCGGCGCTTTTGGAAGACGAAGCGCTTGGCCTGGAATGGCTGGAAGATGCCGGCTACCAGGTACAACTGGCGGCTGGCGGCATGCTGACCGCGCGCGCGGTGCTGCTGGCCACCGGCAAAGCCAAGCGCGCGCCCGCCATCGAGGGCATTAAAGAATTTGAGGGCAAAGGAGTGAGCTACTGCGCAGTGTGCGACGCGTTTCTCTACCGCGGGCGGACGGTTGCGGTGCTGGGCGGCGGTGTCTATGCCCGGCACGAAATGGAAGCGCTGCTACCTCTGGCAAAAAAAGTCACACTTCTTACCCATGGCACCGAACCGGAATTGGACCCGCCCAAGGAAGTCGTGGTGCAAACCGCTCGGCTGACGCGGCTCCGCGGCGGCGAAAAAATCGAACGAATAGAGCTGGAAAATGGCCAACAAGAGTCCATCGACGGACTGTTTGTGGCCCTTGGCAGCGCTTCGGCGGGCGATTTGGCCCTCAAGCTGGGTCTGCGGCTCAAAAAAGACGCCATTCCTGTCAATGCCAAGCAAGAAACCCAGCTGCCCGGGCTTTTTGCCGCGGGCGACTGCACCGGCAGCTTCGCGCAGGTGGCCTTCGCCGTGGCCGAGGGTGCCAAAGCGGCTCTGAGCATGATCGCTTATCTGCGCTCTTAAAAAATTTGTCGCCGCGCCCTTGTGCGTGTCGTCACTCCAAAATATGCAAGGCCTCCTGCAACGCCAACGAAAGTTGATCCGGGCAGGAAGTTTTTTTGTATCCACAGGTTGTGCCCTTAAATTTTTCGATGATATCCCGCGCGTTCATGCCCGCCACAAGCTTAGAAATGCCCGTGAGGTTTCCGGCGCAACCGCCGTCAAAATGCACGCTGCGTATGGTTTCGCCCTCCAGCTCGATGGTGATTTTGCGGGGGCAAATTCCCTTGGTCTGGTATTGGTGCGTAGTCATGACAATCCTCCTTCGTTTGCGCCGGCCGCCGCTTCCAGCAGCAACAGCAGTTCCGCGCGGCCCTTGCCGGTTTCGCTCGAGAACGGCACCAGCGCCTGCGCGCCGCAATCTGTCAGCGATGTCTGCATTTCTTCCATGCGGCGGGCCAGCTGCATGGGCTTTAGCTTGTCACTTTTGGTGAGAACCACCACAAACGGTAGCTTGCTCTCGTGCAAAAAGCGCAGCATGGTTTCGTCGTCGCACGAGGGCGGGTGCCGCAGATCAATCAGCTGCACCACCAGCGCAATGTTGCGATTTTGTTGAAAATACCCCTCCATCAGGTTCGCAAAGCGCGCCAGCTCGCCCTTGCTGCGCCGCGCATAGCCGTAACCGGGCAAATCCGTCAGGCGCATTTTGCCGTTGGAGTAGAAGTTCACCGTGACCGTTTTGCCCGGCGTTCCGCTCACACGGGCCAAGCTTTTGCGGCGCAGCAGGCAGTTGAGCAACGAGCTTTTGCCCACGTTGCTGCGCCCGGCAAAGGCAATCTCCGGCAGTGTGCTGGGTGGCAGCTGCCGGGCCGTGCCAAAAGCGGCTTCAAACGCAAATTGATTTAAATTCATTAAAAGATCACCTTGTTTGCCGCAAAAAATGTGGTGCTTTCCATCATGGTGGGGTCTTTGTGGTCCAGCGCAAAGCCGCCATGGTCGGTGGTATAAATCACCAGCCAATCTTCGTTGTGTTGCGCGGCCCGCGTCTGCACGGCGGCCGTCAGCCGGCCCGCTGCGGCGTCCGCGCGATTCACTGCCTTAACGTAGAGCGGGTTATCCGCGGAATAACCGCTGGCATGCCCCGCATGGTCTGTGTATTCGAGGGTGCCCAACACCGCGTCGGCACCGCTTTGGATGGCTTGCAGCATAGCGGCTTCTGTGCCCGCGTCATCTTTTTGCGGCACAAACACCTGTGGCAACTGTGGCAGGTTTTTGTATGTCACTGCCAGGTGCTGCCCCCACGAAAACGCAAAGCGCACCTGCTTGCCCTCTTGTGTCAATTGCGAAAAAATGTTTGGCACGTCGGCGTCCATGGTGTCGCTGTTGTTATATACGCCGTGCACATCGGCCCAAACACCCGTGAAGAGACTGCACCAACCAGGCGCAGTGCGGCATTCTTGGTCGCCGGGCTGCGCCCCGCCTGTCTGCCCCAGCCATAGCCCGCCTTGCGCCGCAAGCGCTGCGATGGCACTGTTGGGCTGCCCCGCTTTGTTGCCCACCGCCGTGGCAAGCGCGCCGTCCCAGCCCACAAGCAACAGCTTAGGAACCTTGCCCTCGGTGCGGGGCTGCGTCAGGTGGTTCATCATCACGTTGTGGAGCGCGGTTTGCGGAATGCGCTGCGTTTGTGTATTCTGCCAAACCCTTTGTGCCTGCAACCGCGCCTTAAAGCGCGCATCAAAAGAACCGGAGAGCAGCCGCACCCCTGCATAACTCGCGCCAAAAATCGCGCCGATCACCGCAATCACACCCACCACGGGCAGCAAAACCCGCAACGCCATCCTTTTCTTCGCTTTTTCCATAGCTGACTAAATCCCCTTAACGCGCTTATATTCCCCTCGGGGCCGTTTGATATGCAAATCTTTTTTGTGAGGATTCCCCTCCCCTGCCGCCTCGCTGCCCGGGGCCTGCAACGCGTAGGCGCTGATCTCCGCCACATGCCGAAGCCCAATAAATTCCACCGCTGCCTTCACGGCCGGGTCCACTTTGTCAAGGTCGGGCAAGTTGTCCTCGGGGAGAAGCACCATGGGAATACCCGCGCGGAAGGCCGCCATAGCCTTCTCGCGCAGACCGCCAATGGGCAACACCCGGCCTGTGAGCGTGATTTCGCCTGTCATAGCCAGTTGGGGGTTCACCCGCAGCCTGCCCAGGGCCGACAGCAGGCAGGTGAAAATTGTCACGCCCGCGCTGGGGCCGTCTTTTGGCACCGCACCCTCGGGCACATGGATATGGATATCACAGTCTTTGTGAAAGTGCTCCGGCAAGCCAAGCGCTTTGGCATGGCAGCGCAGATAACTCACAGCGGCCTGGGCGCTTTCTTTCATCACGTCGCCCAACGAACCCGTGAGCAGCAGCTTGCCTGTGCCCGGCAGCACCAGTGCTTCAATCGGCATAATATCGCCGCCCACACTCGTCCACGCCAAGCCGTTGACCACCCCCACGCGGGGCTCTTTGTTGTGAATATCTTCTTTGTATTTGCGCGAACCAAGCCAGGCTTCAAGATGTTCCGGTTTTAGGCGCGCTTTGTAGGCGATGTCTTCGGCTACGCGCACCGCACATTTGCGGCTCAGTTCCGCCAAATAACGCTCCAGTTTGCGCACCCCGGCTTCACGGGTATACCCCTCGATTATGGCATAAATTGCCGCGTCGGTGACTTGCAGCTGACGGCGCTCCAAGCCATGCTTTTTTGTCTGTTTGGGCAGCAGGTGATTTTTTGCGATATGAAATTTTTCTTCTGCCGTGTAACTGCCCAGCTCAATCACCTCCATGCGGTCGAGCAGCGGCTGGGGGATGGTGTGCAAATCGTTGGCCGTGGCAATGAACAGGACGCGGCTCAGGTCGAAGGGCAGCTCAAGAAAGTGGTCGCGGAACGCGCAATTTTGTTCGCCGTCCATCACCTCCAGCAGCGCGGAGGCCGGATCACCCCGCATATCGGCGCAAAGCTTGTCAATTTCATCAAGCAGCAGCACAGGGTTGCGGCTGCCCGCTTGTGTCATAGCGGTGACGATGCGCCCGGGCATGGCCCCCACATAGGTTTTGCGGTGCCCGCGGATTTCCGCTTCGTCGCGGATACCACCCAGCGAAATGCGCACAAACTTGCGCCCCATCGCCTCTGCCACCGAGTGCGCAATGCTCGTTTTGCCCACGCCCGGCGGCCCCGCCAGGCACAGAATCTGCCCGGTAATATCGGGTGCAAGCTTGCGCACAGCCAGCAGCTGCAAAATGCGCTCCTTCACTTCTTGCAGGCCGTAGTGGTCTTTATCGAGGGTTTTGCCGGCCTTTGCCAGGTCGAGTTTGTCTTTTGTCAGCTTGTTCCAGGGCAGGGCAAGCACGGTTTCGAGGTAGCCGCTGAGAAGGGCGCTCTCGGGGCTTTGGGGCTGCATGCGCTCCAGTTTGGCACAGTCTTTCAGCAGCTTCACCGCGGTTTCGTCCGGCAGCTGCAACCGGGTAATCTGCTGGCGATATTCCTGCGCGTCCTCCTGGGCAAACTCCCCTTC